>QIKS01000004.1 GCA_003233025.1 Hellea balneolensis
TATCGCGGTGTCGGGACGATTGAGTTTTTGTATGAAAACGGTGAGTTTTTCTTCATTGAAATGAACACAAGATTGCAGGTCGAACATCCTGTCACAGAAATGATTACCGGCATTGATTTGGTGCGCGAGCAAATCCGTATCGCTGACGGCAAGCCTTTAAGTTTTTCACAAGAAGACATTGTGTTTTCCGGCCATTCTTTGGAATGCCGGATCAATGCCGAGCATCCAAAAACCTTTGTTCCTTCGCCGGGAACCATTAAGGAATTTCACGCGCCTGGCGGCCTGAACGTCCGTCTCGACAGTGCGCTTTACGCCGGCTATTCAATTCCGCCCCATTATGACAGCCTCATCGGCAAGCTGATTGTCCACGGCAAAACCCGTCAAGGGGCCTTGCTGCGTCTCAAGCGGGCCTTGGGCGAAATTGTCATTACCGGTGTCGATACCACCATCCCCCTGTTTAGCGAGCTTTTGCAAAACCCTGATTTCCTGAGCGGTGATTATGATATCCATTGGCTCGAACGCTGGCTGGCTGAACAAGACGAAAGCTAGGCTCAGGGCCTCTTAATTTTAAGCAAAGGCGAAAGACTTGACAATTTAGCGCAGGCATACCAATGCGTAATTACAAATTTTTGTAAACGCGAAGCCGACCAACAGATAGAGAAAAACATGCACATTTTCCGCACACATACTTGTAATGATCTTCGCCAAAGCCATGTCGGTCAAACCGTCCGCTTGTCGGGCTGGGTACACCGCAAACGCGATCACGGCGGACTTTTGTTTGTTGATCTGCGCGATCATTACGGCCTGACCCAATGCGTGATTGAACCAGAAAGTGAGCATTTTGGCACATTTGAACACTTGCGGGTTGAAAGTGTTGTGACCGTGAGCGGTAAAGTCGTTGACAGATTGAGCGACGCTAAAAACTCGAACCTGCCAACGGGTGATATCGAGCTGGTGATTGAGACCTGCGAAGTCCAGTCGAGGGCCGAAGAATTGCCGCTGCCGGTGTTTGGAGAACCGGATTATCCGGAAGATATTCGCCTCAAGCACAGATATCTTGATTTACGTCGCCAAAAACTGCACAAAAATATTATCCTGCGCGGGCAAATCATCAACTCAATCCGCCGCCGGATGATCGATCAGGGATTTAACGAATTTCAAACCCCTATCCTGACCGCCTCGTCGCCAGAAGGGGCACGGGATTTCCTTGTGCCGTCACGGCTCAACCCGGGTACGTTTTTTGCCTTGCCTCAAGCCCCCCAGCAATTCAAGCAATTATTGATGGTGGCCGGGTTTGACAAATATTTTCAAATCGCACCGTGTTTTCGCGATGAAGATGCACGGGCCGACCGCTCGCCGGGAGAATTTTACCAGCTTGATATGGAAATGAGTTTCGCCACGCAAGACGATATTTTTGCCGTGATTGAACCGGTTATGGCAGGCGTATTTGAGGAGTTCGCCGAGGGGCGCGACGTGACACAAACGCCGTTCCCGCGCATTGCTTATCGGGACGCTATGTTAAAATACGGCACGGACAAACCTGATCTGCGCATTGATATTATTTGCTCGGATGTATCGCCGTTTTTCGTTGAAGACGGTGTTGAGTTTAAAGCCTTCAAAGGCATTGTTGAGGGCGGCGGCACGGTGCGCGCCGTGCCTGCGCCGGGCACCAAGGACAAACCTCGCTCGTTCTTTGATAAAATGAACGGCTGGGCGCAAAAGGAAATGCAAGCACCGGGGCTTGGCTATATCCGTTTTGAGGACGGCGAAAATGGTCTTGAGGGCAAAGGCCCGATCGCTAAATTCTTCCCCGCAGATGTTTTGGTGCGCATGGCCGCCCATGCTGGCGTCGGGGACGGGGATGCGTTGTTCTTTGCTGCTGGCAAAGAAACTGACGCCGTTAAATTAACCGGCGCAGCGCGCACGGAAGTGGGCACCCAGCTTGGCATGATCGATGACAACGTGTTTAAATTTTGCTGGATTGTTGATTTTCCCATGTTTGAATGGGATGAGGACAATAAGAAAATTGATTTCTCCCACAACCCGTTTTCCATGCCCCAAGGCGCAATGGAGGCTTTGGAAAACATGGAACCTCTGGATATTCTTGCCTATCAATACGATATTATCTGCAATGGTATCGAGTTGTCTTCGGGCGCTATTCGAAATCACCGTCCTGATATTATGTATAAAGCCTTTGAGATGGCAGGTTATGACCGGGCTATGGTCGACACGGAATTTGCCGGTATGATCAATGCATTTAAATACGGCGCCCCGCCCCACGGCGGTATCGCGCCCGGCATTGACCGGATTGTTATGCTGCTGGCAGGCGTTGAAAATATCCGTGAGGTGATTGTCTTCCCCATGAACCAGCAAGCGCAAGATTTGATGATGAATGCACCCGCCGCCGTTGATAGCAAACAATTGCGTGAGCTACATTTGCGGCTCGACCTGCCAAAGGAAAAAGACAAATCAGGGTCTTAGGGCGAAATTAATCGTCGTTTGCTCGGATTTTTTCAAGAATATCACGGGATTTTGACAGGCGGGCACGGGCGCTGCTATTAACAGGCAGTTCGCGCATGGCGGCCTCAATTTCTAACATGACCTGACCAAGCGCCTGTTGTTTCGGGCTTTGGGGTTTTTGCACACTTACCGATTGGATGTATAACTGGCGAATACGGGACTGCGCATTTGGTCCAAAAACCGGGGGCGCATATGCGGATTGCTCTGACATTAAGGGAAAGCGGGCAATGGGTGTGGGCGTCGCTTGTGCCGCCGCAGCGACAGCTTGTTGGGCCGGGCAAGCGGAAATGCTCATATTTTTTGGCAATTCGGTGTCTTCATCGCCACATGCGCCAGAAATTTGCTCCTGTGTCAATCCGGTGACAGCGGCCAATTTAGCATTGTTTAAGATTGCGCCTCGCAGCACGGCATTGTCGAAAACGGCATTGCCAAAATTGGTGTCCGTAAGGTTAGCATTTGAAAAATCCGCATCGGTAAATGTGCCGTGTTTTAGGTTTGCACCCGTAAAATTGGCACCTGTAAACACAGTATTCATGGCGTCGATACTTTTCAGATTTGAATTGGAGAAATTGGTATTTGAAAAATCACCGCCGCTTAAATCAGCCCGTTTGAGATCCGCCGATGATATATCTGATGATTTTAGCACTGCTTCGCTTAGCGTCGCGTCGCGCAAAACCGCTTTGGTCAGATTAACCTCTTCGCCTTCAACTCTTAGTAAATAGGCTTTGTGAAAGGAGGCGCCGCTGAAATTGGTGCGGTGAAATTTACCGCCGCTTAGATTGGAGTGGGAAAAATCACTGCCGGCAAAATTGGACCCTTGCAGGGAAATGCGCGGCATGACCCGGTGCGACATATCACACTGCACGCAGGAACCTGAAATATGCACGCTGGTGCTAACCGGGGTTTGGGCAAATGCTAAATTTGTCCATAAGGCACCAGAGAGGGCACTAGAGGCGCCAATGATAGCCGCCCCTATGACAAGGCGTTTACGCAATAAATATCTATTCATTCAGAGCTTATAAGCCCGCAAACTTAATAATGCGAGAATTTTTGCATTAAATTGCAGTTAGGCTCGGGGTAAAAACCGAACCCGCCCACAGAAATAATTGAAAAAACCGGCATGGGCGCTTGCGCTGGCGGGTGTCCAGTCTTACGTTTATACAAGATTCTGTTTTTAAGGCTTTAACATGCAGATAAAACGCCATTATACCAAGGACGGGCAATGTCCCTATAAAGGCATCCCATTTACGGCTGTCAAAAGTGAAATCCGCGACCCGGACGGCAGTGTGGTCGCCAGCGCGGGCGAATTTACCGCGCCGACGAGCTGGTCGCAAATGGCCTGTGATATCCTGGCCCAGAAATATTTCCGCAAAGCCGGTATCCCCGCCGCCCTTAAACCGGTGCCCGAGGACGGGGTGCCCAAATGGTTATGGCGACACGAAGCCGATAAAACCGCCCTCAAAAAACTGACAAAAACCAAGCGCACACGCGGCGAAAATGACGCCCGTGCCGTATTTGAACGCATGGCAGGCTGTTGGACATATTGGGGTTGGAAGGGCGGATATTTCGACAGCGAAGACGATGCTCGTGCCTATTATGACGAAATGCGCTTCATGTTGGCCAAGCAAATCGCGGCGCCCAATTCCCCGCAATGGTTTAACACCGGCCTGCATTGGGCCTACGGGCTGGAAGGTGAAGGCCAAGGGCATTATTTTGTCGACTATGCCAGTGGCAATGTCAAAAAAGCGGCCAATGCTTATGAACACCCCCAACCCCATGCCTGCTTTATCCAATCGGTTGGCGATGAATTGGTGGCCGACGGCGGGATTATGGATTTATGGGCCAGAGAAGCGCGCCTGTTTAAATATGGCTCCGGAACCGGCTCCAATTTCTCCTCCATACGGGGCGCAGAAGAACCTTTGTCGGGCGGCGGCCAGTCGTCGGGCTTGCTGAGTTTTTTGAAGGTTGGCGATGCTTCGGCGGGCGCGATAAAATCTGGCGGCACCACAAGGCGCGCCGCCAAAATGGTCATCGTCGATATCGACCACCCGGACGTGGAAGAATTTATCGGCTGGAAAGCCCATGAGGAGATGAAAGTCGCCGCGCTTGTGGCTGGCTCTAACGTGTTAAGACGCCATCTTAACGACATCATCAATGCCTGCATTAATTGCTCGGGCAGTGATGAAGATTGCTTTGATGCCCGCGTCAATATGGCGCTCAAACGCGAAATCAAGACGGCCAAACGCAGCGGCATACCGGACGGCGCCATTGAGCGGGCCTTGCATCTGGCCCGCCAAGGTGTTGATAACATCGAGATACCCGTGCTGGACGCAGGCTGGGAAAGCGAAGCTTACCGCACGGTTAGCGGCCAAAATGCCAATAATTCCGTGCGCATCACCGATGTGTTCTTGCAAGCGGTCGAAAATGACGAAAGCTGGGATCTCATCCGCCGCACTGACGGGGCCATTGCCAAATCCGTGCGCGCCCGCGATTTGTGGCAACAAATCGCCAAGGCCAGTTGGTCAAGCGCTGACCCCGGCATCCAATATCATGACACGATTAATGACTGGCATACATGTGCGAAATCTGGCGAGATAAGAGGTTCCAACCCTTGTTCGGAATATATGTTCCTGGATGATACGGCGTGCAATCTTGCATCAATAAATCTGATTAAATTCAAAGACATGGACGGCTCTTTTAATCTTATATCCTTTGAACACGCCACCCATCTCTGGACAATAACTTTGGAAATATCGGTCCTGATGGCCGGGTTTCCGTCACGCGAAATTGCCAAGAACTCCTATGCCTACCGCACCCTTGGTTTGGGCTATGCCAATCTCGGCGGATTGCTGATGTCTTGCGGCATTCCCTATGATAGCCAGTCGGGCCGCAGCGCCGCCGGAGCGATCGCCGCATTGATGAGCGCGCGCGCCTATCATACCTCCTCGCTCATGGCCAAAACTATGGGCAGTTTCGCCGGGTACAAGAAAAATGCGCGCAGCATGACAAGGGTGATTAACAATCACCGCCGGGCAGCGGAGGGCCGGATTGCCTATGACCGCTTGCGGATTGCCCCGACCCCGCTTAACCGCACGGATTGCCCGTTTTTGGGACTGGCCGAACGGGCGGCTGCCGTCTGGGCCGCGTGTGAGAAATCCGGCGCGCAGCATGGTTACCGTAATGCCCAGGTGTCAGTCATTGCCCCGACGGGAACGATTGGGCTGATTATGGATTGCGATACCACAGGGATTGAGCCTGATTTTGCTTTGGTCAAGTTCAAAAAACTAGCCGGCGGTGGGCATTTTAAAATCATCAACCGGGCGGTTCCTTCTGCTCTAAAGGCTTTGGGATATTCCAAAAACAAGCGCGCCGAGATTGAGATATTTGCTCTCGGCCACGGCACGCTCGACGGCGCACCCGGTATTGGTTTTAGTCAATTGCGCACATTGGGCTTTGATGACGACAAATTGACGGCGCTGACGGACGGGCTGCGCGACACATTTGATATCCGTTTCCTGTTTAGCCGCTGGGCTTTTGGCGATAAGTTTTGCAAAGATGTTTTGGGGCTAAGCGAGAAGCAGCTTGAAAAATCAGGCGCGGATTTACTCCCCCTTCTTGGGTTTTCCGACGCAGATATCGAGGCCGCCAATATCTATTGTTGCGGCGCCATGAGTTTGGAAAACGCCCCCCATATCAAGGCAAAACACTTGGCCGTTTTTGATTGCGCCACCGCCTGCGGGCGCACAGGAACGCGCTTGCTTAGCGTTGATGCCCATATTTTAATGATGGCCGCCGTCCAGCCCTTTATCTCTGGCGCTATTTCAAAAACCGTCAACATGCCGAGCACGGCAACCATTGACGAATGCGCTGATGTTTATATGTCGGCCTGGAAATTGGGCCTCAAAGCCATTGCCCTGTATAGAGACGGGTCGAAATTATCCCAGCCGTTAAATGCCGCCATTTTTGATGACAATGCCTTGGACGCTTTGGACGAAACCGGCTCGGAAAATCAGGCACGGGGAGCGGCTATCGCTGCGGAAAAAATCGTTGAAAAAATCATCGAACGGGTGGTGGAGAAACCGATTGAGCGCCGCCGCCTGCCCTCGCGCCGCACCGGTTATATTCAAAAATCCACGGTCGGCGGTCATAAGGTTTATCTGCATACCGGGGAATATGAAGACGGCTCCCTGGGCGAAATTTTCATTGATATGCACAAAGAAGGCGCGGCTTTTCGCTCCGTCATGAATAATTTTGCCATCGCCATTTCTATTGGCTTGCAATACGGGGTGCCTTTGGAAGAATTTGTCGAGGCTTATGTGTTTACCCGTTTCGAGCCGTCCGGGCCCGTGACCGGCAATGATTCGATTAAATTCGCCAATTCCATTCTTGATTATCTGTTCCGTGAGTTGGGGATCTCCTATCTCGGCTGGGATGACCTCGCCCATATCGACCCCAGTCAGGCAACGCCAGACGCGCTGGGCGGCGGCGAAAACGAGCGCGGCAAGCCCAAAGCTTTGGCAGACCAAAGCCCGGCCATTCCCTATTCCAAGGGTTTCGTGCGCGGTGATGAAGACAATATTGTCCATTTCAGCCGCCCGGCGCCCGGCAATGATGAGGACACAACCATTACGCAAACCACCGCCGACCACGAAACGGTCGAGCTTTTAGGGCGAACCGAAATCTCCGCTGCCAATGCGACAGCCCCTGCCCCAACCTCAACCCCGCCGACAGTTTCCGCCCAAACCGCCCGCTTTAAAGGCTATACGGGCGATGCCTGCCCGACCTGTGGCCATTTCACCCTGACACGCAATGGCACATGCCAAAAATGCGATACCTGCGGCTCGACGACGGGATGTTCATAAGGCTGGCCCGGTAATATAGCCTCCGCCTTGAAATCGACATGATAGGGATGTCTTGATAAATAGGACTGGACGGAATTTGTCTTTAGGGCCATATTCCGCTAAATCAATTGAGAAAAGATGGCTGCATGTTTAAATTTATCAAACGAATATTTGCTTGGTGGGACGGCGCGACTTTGGGCACGCTCCTGACGGTGAAACGCCGGGCGGAATTCGTGTTTAAAGATGAATTTGGCAATAGTTATTATGAGGAACGCAAACAAACCTATGACGGACGCAAGCGCCGCTGGGTGACCTATAAAGGCTATGCAGACGCGTCGCTTATACCGCCGCAGTGGCATGGCTGGCTGCATCACATGTATGATGAGCGGCCCAACGAGACACCTTTGCCGACACAAAGCTATGAGCTTGAACACCGCCCCAACCTAACCGGCACGGTTCATGCCTACCGCCCACAAGGCAGTTTGTCACGCGGCGGCAAAAGAGCCAAAATCGCCAGTGATTATGAAGCATGGTCGCCGGATGCGTAAAACCCTGGCGGCCTTGGCGGTTACGACCCTGCTTATGGGCTTTGGTGGTTTTAGCGCGAGCGCTGATATTATCGGCACCAAAATTGTGCTGCGCGCCCTTGATAAGGTCACAGCGACAACCAAGGATTATACTGTGGTGATTGGGGAAACCTTGCACTATGGCTCCCTGGAAATTACCGCCCATCATTGCCAGAAACGGCCCCCCGAAGAAATCCCCGAAACTTACGGGTTTTTGCAAATCCTTGACGGCCGTCTGGACGGCAAGGGCGGAGAAGGCGAGAAGCAAAAACTGTTTTCAGGTTGGATGTTTGCCTCCAGCCCGGCCCTGTCCGCACTGGATCATCCGGTTTATGATATTTGGGTTATCGACTGTATTGGCAAAGCGCCAGCCGAGGCGGTGACGGCGGAAGAATAACCGGCGTCTGAAAACCCGTCTGGATTAAAATTACCTTTCAACTTCAAAGCTTTACCCAGTTTTTCGTGATATATTGCTCGGCTGATTTCGGTCGCTCCCAAACTGCGTAAATGATCGCTGATAAATTGGGTGTCGAGCAAGCTAAACCCGCCAGCAAGCAAGCGCCCCACAAGATGCACCAAAGCCACTTTGCTGGCATCACGGGCGCGCGAAAACATGCTCTCGCCAAAAAATGCACCGCCAAGACTGACCCCGTAAAGCCCGCCGACAAGACGCCCGTCTTGCCAACATTCGACGCTATGGGCGTGGGAAATTGCGTGGAGCTGTTCATAGAGATCCAAAATCGTATCGTTAATCCAGCTATCTTCATGGCCGGGCCTGGGGGCGGCACATGACGTAACCACATCCATGAAACAAGAATTGGTTCTTATCTCAAAGCTTTGACGGCGAACGGTTTTTGCCAAGGATTTGCTGATGTTAAGGTGGCCTAGAGGGATAATACCGCGCCGTTCCGGGTCAACAAGATACGTATCCGGCGCGTCTCGGTTATCGGCCATAGGAAAGACACCGTCGCCGTAACAAGCAAGCAGGTCAGCAGCTGTAAATGGCATCAAGCAAAGGTCAGCATTACAAATTCACGTTATCGAAGGATGATAGTCCAGGCCATGTCTCGATTAATGCGTCCGCTTCCCAATCGAGATAATCCTCGTCGCTCATCATCTCGCTAATATAGGTATCGGCTATTGGCGAGCGGGGCAGATCATAAGAAGCAAACCGGGTTGCGTAAGGGGTTGAAAATGCGTCGGCTATGGACCAGTCGCCGAACAGGAACGGGCCAGCGTGCGCTGACAAATACCCAGACCATAAATCATCCAGTTTCTGGGCGTCATCAAGACAGATTTTCGGCATTTTAGAACTGGTGCGTCTTTGCAAATTCATCGGGGCTTGGGCGCGCAAATCACCAAATTCGTCTTGTAGCCGTTTACAAAAAACCTGCGCTTGCGTCCGGTCGCTTGAGTTTTTTGGCCAAAGATTGGGCACAGCCAGTGCGGCCCATTCGCTTATAGCCAGACTATCAGGGATCATTTGCTCGCCGACCTGCAAAACCGGAACTGTCCCCGCCTCTGACAGGGCCAATAATTTGTCTTTAAATCCGGGTACATCCAAGGGGATCAATTGTTCCGCGAACGGCAGCTCAGCTTTGCGCAATACCAGCCAAGGGCGCATCGACCATGAAGAATAGTTTTTATTGCCAATATAAAGCGTCAGCGGGTTAATGCTTCACACCCTTCCAGATTTGCTTGTATGTCAGGAATAATAACAAAGAGAAGATCAGCAAATACAAAAATGTGGCAAAGCCAATTTTCTTGCGGACTTCCATTTTTGGATCCCCGGCCCAGGTTAGAAATTCCGTAACGTCGCGGGCCATTTGCTCGACACTGGCGGCAGGGGCAGCAATTTCTTGCAAGCCTTCGCCGTGATCGCCCGGCACGAATGTCGGTGCATATTCAACAATGTCTTCGCTTAACGGCGGTGCCATAGCGATTTGATTGCCAGAAAAAGCGGTGTTAAAAGACATGCCTTCGCTCATCTCAACACCCGCCGGCGCGTCTTTATAGCCGACCAACATACTGTAGAGGTAATCAGAACCGCCTGAGCGGGCTTTGGTTATGAGCGATAAATCAGGCGGATAGGCACCACCATTAGAAGCCCGCGCTGCCGGTTCATTGGGGAAGATAGACGGGAATTTATCCGCCGGTATACCCGGCCTGTCAATTTCGTCGCCGTTGTCGCTGTCAATGTCGATCACGCTCCAGTCTTTGGCCATGGCTTTGACGTCGGGATTATCATTGGGGTTGGGGTAATCGGGGTTATAAAACGGCCCGCCTTTATCACCGAGATGGCGAAAGGATAAATGCTCAAGCGCGTGACAAGCGGCGCAAACCTCCCGGTAAACCTGATAACCGCGCTGCATAGCCGCCCGGTCATATGTGCCGCCAATGCCGTTAAAGCCCCAGTCCAAATGCTCGATTTCCTGCTCGCCACCCGCCGCGTGAACGCTGCTGGCAACACCAAGAGCTGTCAGCGCAATGAACGCAGCCCCGATCAGGGATTTCGTAAATCTTTGGGCCATCAGGCAGTCCCCTCATTAATCGCTTTGGTTATGGAATCCGGCAGCGGTTTTGTTTTCTCCACCCAGCCTAAAATCGGCAATATGGGAATGAAAAACGCAAAATAATAGAAAGTCGCAATTCGGGATAACCATTTAAATGTTATGCCATCACCAATGGGAATAGCAATATCGTCAGGCGCTCTGGCACCGCACCATCCCAGTATGAAGCAAGCAAGCAGGAAGATGATAAAGAACCAGCGCGCAACCGGCCTAAAGCGCATAGAGCGGGTTTTCGCTGTATCGAGCCACGGCAAAACAAACAGCACCATAATCGCTGCAAACATCAGCAATATGCCCATGAGCTTGTCAGGAACGGCGCGCAGAATTGCGTAAAATGGCAAGAAATACCATTCCGGTACAATATGTTCTGGCGTCACCAAAGGATTGGCCCGCTGATAATTATCCGCATGTCCGAGCGCATCGGGCAGATAGAAAATAAACAGGGCAAATATCATCAAAAACACGGCAATAGCGAAGGCGTCTTTCATGGTATAATAGGGATGAAATGCTAAGGTGTCTTCTTCGGATTTAACGTCAATACCAATCGGGTTGTTTTGCCCGACATGATGGACGGCCCAAATATGTATGCCGACAAGCCCGACGATTACGAAGGGCAGGACAAAATGCAGGGAGAAGAAACGCTGTAGCGTCGGATTGTCCACGGAAAATCCGCCGAGCAGCCATTGTTGCAAGCTTTCGCCAACGATGGGAATGGCGCCAAAAAACCCGGTAATAACCGTCGCGCCCCAAAAGGACATTTGACCCCAAGGCAAAGTATAGCCCAAAAACCCGGTCGCCATCATAATCAGATAAATCAGACAACCAATAATCCACACCAGTTCACGCGGCGCTTTGTAAGAACCATAATAAAGCCCGCGAAACATGTGAATATAGACGGCAAAAAAGAACATAGAGGCCCCGACCGCGTGCATGGATTGTAACAGCCAGCCAAAAGGAACATCGCGTTTTATCCGCTGTACACTGTCAAATGCAGCGTCAACGGTTGGCGTGTAATGCATGGCCAGAATAATTCCGGTCAGGATTTGGCTCATCAGACACAGGCTTAAAATCGCGCCAAATGCATACCAGTAATTGAGATTACGCGGGCTGGGAAAACCCATAAAATCAGCGGTAAAACGAAAGATCGGCAGCCGTGTATCCAGCCAGCGTGTGGCAGCATATTTCGGCTCGTAATTTGAATGTCCACTCATAATGCTAACCTACTTTAATAACTGTATCGGAAAGATATTCGTAATTGGGAATGACCATATTATCAGGTGCCGGCCCTTTGCGTATCCGCCCCGATGTATCGTAATGGGAGCCGTGACACGGACAATACCAGCCGTCAAAATCACCGGCTTCCCCCACAGGAATACAGCCAAAATGCGTACATACGCCGACCATGACCAAAAACTGTTTATTCAGCGTGCCGCCAGGATTGGCGCGCAGGCGCTCATCATCGGTTTGCGGGTCTGGCAAAACCGCCATATCAACGCTATCGGCTTCCGCGATTTCTTTCGGTGTGCGGTAGCGCACAAAAACCGGCTTGCCGCGCCACAACACTTTAATCTGCTGGCCTTCTGAGAGTTTCGACAGATCAATCTCGATAGACCCTGCCGCCAATGTGTCCGCCGCTGCGCCCATTTGCGCCACCAATGGCCAGGCCAAACTACCGGCGCCAACGGCTGCCGTTGCTGCCGTAGCAATATAGATAAAATCGCGGCGCGTCGGCTCGGCTTGCTCATCGTCATGAGATTGCATTTGGGCCATGATTATCGTTCCTTGCTTGTGAAAATATATTAAGGCGCTAGACTTAAGGCCCTATACAATTTCCCCCAAAATAAAATGCGGTGTATTGCCGCAATGACTTGCGTCTAAATACGGGAAGTTGGTAGGGAAAGACAAGTAAATATCTATGGTTTGTGGAAAAATTATATGAAAATCGTTCTGTTCGAACCTGACATTGCCCAAAACCTCGGTGCGGCTATCCGTTTATGCGCCTGTTTTGGCGTTTCTTTGGAAATCATCGAGCCTTGCGGCTTCCCGCTCACCAGCAAAGACATCCGCCGCACGGCTCTGGATTACGGCAGCGCTGAGCAAGTGATTCGCCATAAAAGCTGGGAACAATTTAAACATTGCCCCAAAACCCAAAATGCCCGCACCGTTTTGCTGACAACAAAAGCGGCAAAGCCAATAACTGAATTTACATTCAAAAAAGACGATATGCTGATTTTTGGCCGCGAAAGCGCGGGCGCGCCGGCGCATGTTCATGACAGTGTTGATGCCCGGATTTTTGTCCCCATCGCCGCCCATGCTCGTTCATTTAATCTGGTCAGCTCCGCATCAATAGCCCTGTTTGAAGCCTTGCGACAAACTGGGCAATTGCCAAAAAATTAATCGACGATAGAGTTTAGCGATGATCCAAAAACAAAAACAAGACGCAGCCATCTGGTTTGAAAGCTTACAAAAGCAGATTTGTGCGGCGTTCGAAAAACTGGAACAGGCCGCGGACGAAAATCTATACGGCCCCACCCCCGGTAAATTCCAGTTTGAGCCTTGGGTGCGCAGTGACAAAGACCCCAAACAAGGCGGCGGGATTTCCGGCTTGATGCGCGGGCGGTTATTTGAAAAAGTCGGCGTACATTTCTCAAAAGTCAACGGCACTTTCCCCGCTGATTACGCGCGGCAAATCCCCGGCGCAGACGAGGACCCGCGCTTTTGGGCATCTGGCGTCAGCGTCATCGCCCATATGCGTAACCCCCGCGTCCCCGCCGTTCATATGAACACCCGCTATATTGTCACCACCCAAGACTGGTTTGGCGGCGGCGGCGACCTGACACCAACCTTGGCCGCCCAACGCACACAAGAAAACCCTGACGCGCTGGCTTTTCACGCCGGTATGAAAGAAGCCTGCACCCCCCACGCTTGCGCTGATTACGACCGCTATAAGGATTGGTGCGACGAATATTTCCACCTGCCGCACAGGGACGAGCCACGCGGCATTGGCGGCATTTTCTATGACCGCCTAAACAGCGGCGACTGGGCCGCGGATTTCGCCTTTACCAAAGATGTCGGTCTGGCATTTCTGCGTACATATACAGATATTGTCCGGGGCAGAATGTCTGAAAGCTGGACGGACACCGAACGCGAAGAACAGCTCATTTTACGGGGGCGATACGTGGAATTTAACCTGCTGTATGACCGGGGCACAACCTTTGGCCTCAAGACCGGCGGCAATGTCAAAACCATCCTATCCTCCATGCCGCCCATAGTGAAGTGGCCTTAAATGTGAAATGGCCTTAACCGTCATTTGGCCGATGATTAACACCTTCCTTTTTATCAATAAATCTATATGGTTCCCACAAACAAAAAATACTTAGGGACATTGGCATGAACACAATATCAAAAACGCTTGTCACACTCATGGCTTTACCCGTTTTGGCAATGGCTGCATGTCAAAAAGACGCACCGACAAACGCTGAAAATGGCCGCGAAATTTCCCAACAACATATCCGACAGGAAACGCAAAACCTAAATGCGTGGTTTAAAGATCGTTACGCCGAAAACCTGGCCCGGGAGCCGCAGACACAGACAAGGCTTGGCATTGCCGGGGCTTCAGACAAGCTTGATGATGTCTCACAAGCGGCGCTGGACGAAGGCTTTGCCCTGGGCCAGCAACACATCGCGGAAATGCGCGATCTATTTGATATGAACAAGCTCGACAAACAGGGCAAAATTTCATTTCGCCTGTTTGCCTATAATGCCGAAAGCGACAGCTTAAACCACCCTTTTAGTGGCCACGAATATGTGTTCGACCATATGAGCGGCCCCCATAGCGGTTTCCCGGCATTCATGGTCAATTTCCACAACGTCAAAACCGCAGATGATGCCCGCGATTATATTGCGAGACTGCTTGCAGCAGAGCGGTATTTTGGCCAATTTCAAGCCCGCGCCGAAGCGCAATATAACAAAGACATTCGCCTGCCCAAATTTGTTTATGCCAAATTGGTCGCCGCGTCGCGCAATGTCATTACCGGTGCGCCGTTCTCCGAAGGCTCGGACAGCCCTCTCTACGCAGATATAAAAGGGAAAATCGAAGCCCTTGGCTTGGACGAGACGCAGGAACAAGCGCTTATTACAGACGCTATTCATGCGCTTCAAACTTCCATTGAGCCAGCCTATAGCCGCCTCATTGTTATGTTTGAAGCCCAAGAAATGAGTGCCAATACCGATGACGGTGTGTGGAAATTACCCGACGGTCAAGCCTTTTATCAAGCCCGTCTCAAAAGCTATACAACAACAAATTTGACCGCCGATGAAATCCATAATATCGGACTTGAGGAAGTTGCCCGCATCCAAGACGAGATGCGAAAAATCATGCAAACCCTTGATTTTAAAGGTAATTTACAAGATTTTTATGCTTTCTTACGCACTGACCCTCAATTTACATTGGCCAATACCGACCAGGGCCGTGCGCAATATATATCTGAAGCGACGGCTATTATTGACCATATGAAAAGCCAACTGGACGGCTTGTTCATCATCAAGCCCAAGGCTGATATGATCGTCAAACGGGTCGAGCCATTTCGGCAAGCTTCTGCCTTTGGTGCTTTCTACGAGCGACCTTCTTTGGACGGCACACGGCCCGGTACTTATTTCATCAATCTTCGTGATGTGCGCGAGCAACCGACATACCTGATGCAAGCCCTCGCCTATCATGAAGGACTGCCCGGTCATCATATGCAAATCGCTATCGGGCAAGAACTTGTTGGCATACCAGCGTTTAGAAAGCAGGGCTTGCACACGGCTTATGTGGAAGGTTGGGCATTATATGCGGAAACTGTCCCTGCCGAACTTGGCCTTTATACCGACCCGTATAGCGATTTTGGTAGGCTCTCCATGGAGATTTTCCGCGCCGCACGTCTGGTGGTTGATACGGGTCTTCACACCAAAAAATGGACACGCGAACAAGCCGTTCAATATATGCTGGATAATATCGCCAACACGGAAGGCGATATCCGGGCGGAAATCGACCGCTATATTGTCTGGCCCGGACAAGCCACCGCCTATAAAATCGGCATGTTGAAAATCCAGGAATTGAAAAAAACCGCCCAAGCCGAACTTGGCGATGATTTTGACATTCGTGAATTTCACGACGTCATTTTGGCCAATGGCTCCGTGCCCCTCTCCGTTCTCGAAGACCTCGTTACTGAATATATTGCTCACCAGAAAGGCTAACCCCATGATTATGAAACATTTCCTCCTCCTCTCCGCTGCTGCTTTGACCCTGGGTGCTTGCGGCAATAGCGAGCAAGCCGCCAAAACCAGCGGGCAAAGTGGGCAAGACGCGCCTATCGCTATGACCCAAAACCAAAACCAAAAATTGGATATTTGGTTTGAGCAAGAATTTATGGCGTCGATTAAAAAATTCCCGCAAACCATGACCACCCTGGGCATGAAAGATGATTATGACAAATGGAATGACCCGTCCCAAGCCTTCTATCTGGCCAATCTTGAAGACACCCGCCAGCAATTAGAATTTATGCAGGCTAATTTTGACGTGGCCGAGTTGGACGAAAGCCATGCTTTGTCTTATCGCCTGTTCGAAGAAAATGCCGTCCAACAGCTTGAGAACGTAAAATGGTGGGATTACGGTTATACATTTAACCAGATGTTTGGCGTGCAATCGACCATCCCTGCATTTTTAATCAGCCGCCACCGTATCGATACCCTTGAAGACGCCCAAGCGTATATTGCCCGCCTGGAAGGTGTGCGCGGCTATATGGCTGCCCAGGTTGAGAACGCCCGCACCAGCGCGGCAAAAGGCATTATGCCGCCGCTCTATGTCTATAGCCACGTCATTCGCGATGCCAATAACATCATCACCGGCGCGCCATTTGACCAAGGTGCGCCGTCCACTCTTTTGGCGGATTTTGATAGCAAGATTGAAAAATTGGGCCTGCCAGCCGCACAAGTACAAGAGCTGCGCAGCAATGCAATCGCCGCTTTGACCAATTCGTTTAAGCCAGCCTATGAAGGTTTAATCACCGAGATGGAAGCCCAGCAAGCCAAAGCCTCAACCGATGACGGTGTGTGGAAATTGCCGGACGGGGCAGAATATTATAAATTTCGCCTCAAGCGCATGACAACAACCGATATGAGCGCCAGTGAAATCCATGATTTGGGCTTGGCCGAAGTTGCCCGCATACACGAGGAAATGCGTGCGATTATGAAATCGGTTAATTATGAAGGCACGTTGCAAGAATTTTTCGTGCATTTAAAAACCGATAGCACGCAGGTTTATGAGGATTCAGACGCAGGCCGCACAGCCTATCTCACCGAAGCCGAAAACCTGATCAACATCATGAAAACCCGGCTGGATGATGTGTTTCTCGTCAAACCTAAAGCCGATTTGGTCGTCAAACAGGTTGAAGCATTTCGGGCGAAATCTGCCGGAAAAGCGTTTTACAATCGCCCGGCGGCGGATGGTTCAACGCCCGGCGTTTATTATGCCAATCTGTACGAAATCACCGATATGCCGAAATATCAGATGGAAGCCCTCGCCTATCATGAAGGCGTTCCCGGCCACCATATGCAAATCGCCATTCAGCAAGAGCTTGAAAATATACCCAAATTTCGCAAATTTAGCAGCGTAACCGCCTATAGCGAAGGTTGGGGGCTGTATTCAGAATACCTACCAAAGGAAATGGGCTTTTACCAAGACCCCTATTCCGACTTTGGCCGACTGGCTATGGAGCTATGGCGCGCTGCCCGGTTGGTTGTCGATACCGGCCTGCATGACAAACAATGGACGCGCCAGCAAGCGATAGACTATCTGCTGGACAACACGCCCAACCCGGAAAATGACTGCGTCAAAGCCATAGAGCGCTATATCGTCATGCCGGGGCAAGCGACCGCCTATAAAATCGGTATGTTAAAAATCCTTGAGCTGCGCGAGGACGCCAAAACCCGGCTCGGCGATAAGTTTGATATTCG
Source organism: Hellea balneolensis (assembly GCA_003233025.1). Lineage (GTDB taxonomy): Bacteria > Pseudomonadota > Alphaproteobacteria > Caulobacterales > Maricaulaceae > Robiginitomaculum_A > Robiginitomaculum_A balneolensis_A. The sequence goes on from QIKS01000004.1 coordinate 17,494, forward strand.
TGAATATCATGATGTCATCCTGGCCTCCGGCCCCGTCCCCCTCAATATTATGGAAGAACGGGTTGAAGCGTGGATTGAGACGAAAAGCTAGGGCCAAGACCCTAAATTATCTCCCGACACGCTCGCGGCGTTCGTGCATTTCCTGGGCTTCGATGCCCAATGTGGCAATGGGGCGGGCTTCCAGCCTGCCCAGATGAATAGGGTCGCCCGTTTCTTCGCAATAGCCATAGCTCCCATTTGCGATGCGGGCCAGAGCCTTGTCGATTTTAGCGATTAATTTGCGTTGGCGGTCGCGGGCGCGCAATTCCAACTGGCGGTCGGCATTGGCGGCGGCGGTGTCGACCATATCGGGGTGGGAAACATTTTCGCCTTGCAGATATTCAATCGTCCCTTTGGTTTGATCGTAAATATCTTTTTTCCAAGCTTCCAGCTTACGGCGGAAATATTCTTTTTGTTTAACACCCATGAATTTTTCATCATTTGCCGGACGGTAATTCTTCGCCAAGGCTGGACGTTTCTTTAAAGCTTTTGTCACAGACATATCCTCACAAATTATAACAATAGTGAAAGTTTCAAGGGCCTAATATAGAAGTGTCATTCTTTCGACAACTCATTTTTTCGTTACCAAAGCAAATCCTTGAAAACCCTTTGTTTTTTTTGCGGTTTTGCCCCATATAGGCGCTTATATTTTAAAAAATAGAATCAGTAGGCTTATGAAATTCTCAAGCACAGATAAATATATCGCCACCGAAGACTTGCGCATGGCGGTTAATGCCGCGATCACCCTTGAACGTCCTTTGCTGATCAAGGGGGAGCCAGGAACCGGTAAAACCGTTTTGGCCGAAGAAATCGCTACCTCTCTCGGCGCAGAGTTGTTGGAATGGAATATCAAATCCACAACCAAAGCCCAACAAGGCCTGTATGAATACGACGCTGTCGCCCGCCTGCGCGACAGCCAGCTTGGCGACAAAAGTGTCCATGACATTGGCCATTACATCAAGCGTGGCAAATTATGGGAGGCTTTTAGAGCTAAGAGCCGCCCCGTATTGCTCATTGACGAAATTGACAAAGCCGATATCGAATTTCCCAATGATTTGCTGCACGAGCTGGATAAAATGCAATTTCATGTCTATGAGACAGGCGAAACCATCACCGCTCGCCAAAGGCCGATTATTCTCATCACCTCCAATAATGAAAAAGACCTGCCGGACGCATTTTTGCGGCGCTGCTTTTTCCATTATATCCAATTCCCTGATCAAGAAACCATGCAAAAAATTATTGATGTGCATTTTCCAAAAATCAAACCCCGTTTGGTCAGCGCTGCCTTGAAGCGGTTTTATGATCTGCGCGCCGTACCCGGCCTCAAAAAACGCCCCTCGACATCGGAGCTGCTCGACTGGCTTAAATTGCTCATGGTTGAAGACATCGACCCGGAAACCTTGCGCCAAACCGATAACAAGAAGCTTATTTTGCCTTTGCACGGCGCCTTGCTCAAAAACGAGCAAGACGTCCATTTGTTTGAGCGCCTAGCTTTCCTCACCCGCTGGGAGGGATGAAGGTTTATAAAATTGCCAAATATCCGGCACGTCTGCAAGCAAGCCCTCATAATAAGCCTGAAACCCCGGCAATTTAACTTCATTTAGGAATGAAGAATAAGCCAGATAGCTCACCAAAAACCGCATGTCCTTAGCCCAGGGCGGTAATATTGTTGGGGTGCGTAGCGCCCCTTGCGCCGCCAAGCTGGCCAAGGCCGGAACGTCTTCAAGATCAAGCTTGCCAACAAACAAAATCTGGATGAGATCCGCCCGGCCCAACTTAATCATAGTGCGCATATAATTATGAACGCGCAGCAGGCCGTTGAGATAAACACCGTCCTTGGTAAACGGCGCACCGCCGCTCAAAACTCCGCCGCGAAAAACGCGCCTTGTATTTTCATAAGCTTGCATATCCTCACTGCCCTGCTCTTTAAAATAATGAAAAACCTCAATAAAATCAGCACCCTCCACGGATATTTGAATAGCGATCACCCGGTTAACAAGCCGCTTGAAGCGCACCGGATCCATGCATCCCGTGATAATTTCGGCAAAAACGGCCAAGCCTTCCTGAATTTCCGTTGTCCCCGCATGGGCAGCAGCCAATATGGGGAAATTATCCTGGCTGCGGCCATTAATAGCCGTTGCCGTATGCACCAAAGCTTCGTGGTGCAATAATTGACGTACATCCATCGGGCTAAAACGGGCCGTTTTGCGAATGCGAATACGTGTCCGCCCGGCAACGGCTTTCGCCGACAAGGTATTGCTGAGGACAATTTTGGGCGCATTGTCCACGAAATGCGGCGCCAATTTTTCCGCCAGACGGTCGGCAAATTCTTGTGCGCCAAAGGATTGCGCCTGCGCCTGCCCTGTCAGGTTTTCAAAACTATAGGCGGTTAATGTGGCGTCCAAATGGCGGGCGAGATTAATCGTCTTGCTTTTCCCGTCCAGCAGTGTTTTTTGCGGCGTGCCGTAAAGCTCACTTGAAATCTTGTAAAATGCCGGCGTGCCAATCTGCTCCAACATCGTCGCTGCCTGCTCCAACGTATCGGCCGTGCGGCGCAGCCAAGCCAAAACCGGCGCGTCGCCAAGACAGTACCCGCGGGCCGAGCGAATGTTTTCCAAACTTGGTTTTGCGTCAAATCTGGCGTAATTCACCTTGGGCATTTTCGTGCCATCACTGGCCAAAAATTGCTGGCCGATTTCGGGCGCCCATGCCAGCGTGCGTAAAATCCTAATCGGTTTTTCCGCTGCTCGTAGATAGCCCGCCGCCTTTTTAGCGTGCGCGTAAATCTTCGGGCTTAAGGGCGGCGTTGATATGTCCATAGGGGGAGTTTGAAAAGGAAACCTGTCCCGGTCAAGAGATTTTAATTATCCGCGTGACCTTTGCCCTTGGGCTTGCTATGGGCTGATTATGCAAATCATCACGACAACGCACGGGCTGGACGAATTTTGCCAAAAGGCCAAATTTGCGCCCTTTATTGCGGTCGATACCGAGTTCATGCGCGAGCGGACTTTTTACTCCCAGCTCTGCCTCATTCAAATCGCCACACCGGATGATGAAGCCATCATCGACCCCTTGGCGGAAGGGATTGACCTGTCGGCGTTTCTCGCCTTGCTGATGGACAGCAAGATCACCAAAGTCCTCCATGCTGCCCGCCAGGATATGGAGATATTCTATATGCTATGCGGCGCCGTCCCCGGCCCGATATTTGATACGCAGATCGGGGCGATGGCGCTGGGGTTTGGTGACAGTATTGGCTATATGTCTTTGGTCAAAGGCAGGCTCGGGATTAATCTCGACAAGGGGGCGCGGTTTACCGATTGGGCCCGCCGGCCTTTAAGTGACAAGCAGCTACACTATGCCCTGGGCGACGTTACCCATTTGCGCGATTTATATCCCGATATGCGCGAGGAACTTGCCGCCAAGAACCGGATGAGCTGGGTTGAGGAAGAACTGGCCGGAATGACGGATATCCATCTTTATACCTTCGAGCCGGAGCGCGCCTGGATGCGCCTCAAACCGCGCAAGCTCAAGCAAGATTATTTGGCCGTCATGAAAGCCGTTGCCGCCTGGCGCGAGCGGACGGCGCAAAATTCCGATATTCCCAGAGGCCGGGTTTTGAAAGATGACGGCGTATATGACATCGCTCAACGCCAGCCAAAAACCATCAAGGAATTGGCCGCCTTACGCGGCGTGCCCGGCGGGTTTGAGCGGCGCAAAAATATTGACCGCTTGATAAAATCCATTCAGGACGCTCTTAAAAACGCCAAGGATTATGCCCCAAAAATTGAGGCGAAAAAGCATATGCCGCCCCATCTCGGCCCGACAATTGATTTGCTAAAAACCCTACTGCGCCTGCGCACCGAATACCAAAATATCGCGCCAAGGCTCGTGGCCAATGCCAACGATATCGAGCAAATTGCCGCCTTTGGCGACAAAGCCGATGTCAAAGCCCTCACCGGCTGGCGACGCGAAATCTTCGGC
>QIKS01000219.1 GCA_003233025.1 Hellea balneolensis
GCTTTTTCGCGGTTGATATCGGCCACGGTTTTGCGCCGTATGGGCCAGATTGATAAAGTCCTGGCGGCATTTATCAAAAAGCCGCCGACAGGTCTCGCCCTGTTCGTACTGCGCTGTGGGGTGGCCCAGATTTTGTTTATTGGTACGCCAGCCCATGCGGCTGTTGACGGGGCGGTAAGCCTGCTTAAGCGTTCGAAGAAAACGCAAAGAATGGCGGGCATGGCCAATGCGGTTTTGCGGCGGATTTCAGAGCGCGGTCAAGATGTTTTGGCAACAACAAATGTTTTGGACAATATACCGGATTGGTTGCAAACCTCGTGGTCGGCGGCTTATGGGGAGCCAAATTGTGCATTGATGGCCGAGGCTTTTGCTCAAGAACCGCCCTTGGATATTACGCTTAAAAATGCTGATGTTGACTGGTCGGAAAAACTGGACGCCACGTTAATGCCTGGCGGGACGTTGCGCCGACAAAAAGCTGGGCTGATCACCACATTGGCAGGGTTTAAAGACGGAGATTGGTGGGTGCAGGATATTTCGTCCTCCTTGCCGGTTAAATTGTTGGGGGATGTCAAGGGCAAGACGGTTTTGGATATGTGTGCGGCGCCGGGCGGGAAAACGCTGCAATTGGCTGCTGCGGGTGCTCAAATTACTGCTTTGGATAAAAATGAACAGCGTCTGGGGCGGGTGAGGGACAATTTACGCCGCACGGGGTTGCAAGCCCGAACCATCCTCGCCAACGCCGCCCAGTGGCCTGGTGATCATGGGGGCGACGTAGAAACCGCCAGCACGGGTTTTGATATTGTGCTGTTGGACGCCCCTTGTTCGGCCAGCGGCATTTTTCGCCGCCGGCCTGATGTATTGCACGCCAAAACACCGCAAAATATTCGCAGTTTGGTTCAACTACAAGACCGGCTCCTTGATAATGCTGCTCGCCTAGTTGGTAAAAATGGCACATTAATGTATTGCACCTGTTCCTTGCAACAGGAAGAGGGGGAAGACAGGTGCGCCAAATTTTTAAAAACCAGGCCAGATTTTCGCCTTAATTCCATATTAAGCTCGGAAATGCCTGAATTGGAAGAATTAGTCACCCATGAAGGTTATGTACGGGTTTTGCCACATTTTTTGGCACAAAAAGGAGGAATGGACGGATTTTTCATCGCGAGGTTTACGCGGTGTTAAGTATAGGGCCTTACACAAGCAGGTAAGTTCTAAATGTGTTCAGACTAAATTTAGTAATTTTAGCCTATATAGCACGATAATTGCTAGGTCTGACAGAAGTGTTACAAAACGGGAGTCTCTCATGAGCGGAAATTCAATTTTTAATTCAAGCGTTATTGCGATTGCATGCCTCGCAGGGCTGACCATGACGGCATGTGCCTCATCGTCGCAAAACAACGGTAGTCGTTACGGCAATGTTTATGATTATGAAAGCGGTGGCAATTGCAATATTAATCCTTGTGGGCCTGTTGTCGCCCAATTTCCGGCGCCTCAACCGGTAAACCATGCGCCGATTTATGCTGATTGTTCACAATTTACTGTGGGGTGCGCGCCGCAGATTTATGCACAGCCAGCGCCCCTTCCTGCGCCATTGCCGCCGAGGCCATCAATACCGGCCAATTGCCCAACAGGAACGTCGCCAGTTGGTGATGGTACCTGTTTGATGAGCATGTCACCCCCCACAACCGTGGTCAATACTATGGTTGATTGTCCAGCGGGAACGGTCAGCAATCATGACGGTACTTGTATGATGGTCAAAACCGCGCACAAGCCCCATGTCATTATCCATAAAGGCTTCACACCGCCGACAGGATATGTGCCGCCAACCACTTATTTACCAATCCGCAAATAATTCGGGTTTTATGGTTTGAATTAGGCCCCCGTTTTGTTCGTCAAAGCGGGGGTTTTTTATGAGGGCGTACTTGCGCCTGATATGTGGGACTGATAAGCCAATGCCTTTGTTGATGAAACGGTAAATCTAGATGGTCATGAAAAGGCGGATTGGCACAACCGAAACTGCGCGCGGCGTGTTGCGAAAAACATATTACCGGATGGCCAGCGATTTGGGAGCGCCCTTGCGCAGTTTCAATTTACGCACGGCAAAAATCGCGCCTTTTCACATCATGCCGCCGCCTCTTTATATTGGCGATGTTGAGCAGGGGCTAAAAATCCTTGATGGCCGGTTTACTTTGGGCAGCCAGAGCATAGATGTGGGCGCCAATGGAGACCCATGGTCAAATGCTGCACCTTCGGAACCATTCGCTTATAGGTTGCACGGGTTTGGCTGGCTGGACGATCTTGCGGCGTTACAAAATGATAGAAAATCAAACAAAACCAACCCCGACCTGCCCCGTATCGTCAGTACACGTGCAACGCATTTGGTCGATCGCTGGGTTGAGATTTATGGCCACTGGAATGCCTATGCTTGGGATAATGATATATTGGCCAACCGGTTATTTGCCTGGTTTTCCAATTGGCAGGTTTTGTTAAACGGCGATGTGGATCGTCCGCAAGCGCAAATACGGCGCACCAATATGTTTCGCCAGTTAAAAAGGCTGCGTAATACTTATTCTCGCACCCCCGTGGGGCTGGCCCGGTTAAAGGCGGCGGCTTGTTTGGTGTTGGGCGGGGCCATGCAAGATAATGTGAAATCGACCTTGTTAGACCGGGGTTTGGATCTGCTGGACGAGGAGATCGAAAAGCAGATTTTATCGGACGGTGGACATGTTTCGCGCAATCCCGAACAGGCGCTACAGGCCCTGTATATTTTGCGTATAACCGAAAACACTTTGGAAGCAGCGGAGCTTCCAGGATCAAGAGAAATCCGGCGCGCCCTTGACCGGATCGCGCCAATGATTGCGTTTTTTGGTGCCGGGAAAAGCGGCTTGTTTAATTTTAATGGCGGCGGTGAGGGATCACCGCAAATGCTGGCAAAGCTCTGCCCCAAAACGTCTGCCAAACGGTTTGGCTTTGCGCCGCACACGAAATACCAACGGATTGAGCGCGGTTCTAGCGTTGTGATGATTGACGCAGGGGGACCGCCGCCGCGACCCTATGATACCCAAGCCCACCTGGCGCCACTGGCCATTGAAATCGTGACAAGCGGGGGTCGGTTGGTGGTCAATTGCGGGTGGGATGAACGCCAGCCTCGAGATTGGCGCCAGCCCATGCGGACGACAGCCGCCCATTCTACGCTCATATTAGCTGAGGAAAATGCAGGTAAATTTCTGGGTAATGGCTTGGCGGCGCAAGTGTTGGGGGATGCCATTTTATGGGGTGGGGGGCCGGTATCTTGTTTGCGCAAGGATCAGGACGCCGGGGTTTGGCTAGAGGCCGCCCATGAAGCTTATCACCGTTCTTTCGGGCTATCCCACAGGCGGCGGATTTATATGGATAACCAAGGCGGGGATATTCGCGGTGAAGACTGTCTGTTTGTACCCGCTGGCGCGGCGCCTTTGCTGCGCGATGAAATTCCCTTTGCCATTCGTTTTCATCTCCACCCGGATGTTAAAGTCACCCTGGCCCAGGACGCACAAAGCGCGCTGCTCATACAGCCGGGAGGAAAAGGTTGGCGGTTTCGCACGGACGGCGGGCCTTTAAGTGTTGAGAAATCCGTTTATCTGGCACGGGGCAATCGCCCCCGGCGCTCAGAGCAATTGGTTGTGCGCGGGGCTGCGGACGGTGACGGTGATGGTCAAACCCGTTCCAACCGTGTACGGTGGTCATTTATCCGCATGGGAGAGCAATGATAATGGTTGAGGATATGCAAAAACCACGTCCTCAATACCCCGGAGTAGTGACGTTCTGGGTTACATTATATGATGCACTTCTGGGCGGGCTTTGCATGTATGGTGTTATCCAGGCGCGCTATGTTTTCGCCGCTAAGCCCGTGCCGGAATATGTTGATATTTGGGCGTCTCTGATTTTTATAGCTGCGTGTATTATCGTCTGGAATATAACCCGGGTTAACAAGGCTATCTGGCGGTTTATGTCATTTGATGATGTGCCTTCTCTTGTTAATGCGGTTTTTCTAGCCAGTTTGATAACGCCGCTTACCCTGTTTTTATTTTTTGACAGGGCAACACATTTCCCTCGCTCTGCGCCGTTTATTGCAGGTTTTTTGTTCTTTTTTCTGCTGGTTGTCAGCCGTGCCGTCGTCTTGTTTTACAAAAATGGTGATATCCGCGCTTTATTTCGTTCCAAAACCAAATCCCCGCCGGCGCTTTTAATCGGCCCTAGCCAGGCTTTGCACGATTTCTTGCGTGATAAAGTTGGTAAGGACAATGGATATTCCCACCATATCATGGGCTTGATTGAAACCGAGGGGGGGCATAAAGGACGGTCGATTAGAGGTATTCCTGTATCAGGGAATTTGGCTGATATAAGCACAATTGCCGGCAATATCGAACGCCAATACGGGCTGAAACCAACCTTGATTTTAGTTGAACATCGTACCAACAGAAAGAAAGCTGCTGCACTGGTTAAATTGGCGTCTGAAATGGGTGCAACATTGGTGCGGGTAGGGCTGGGGCGAGACGCGGAGTTGACACCTTTTGAAGCTGCCGATTTAATCGGACGGCCGACCAAGGCGTTGGATATGGCTCCTGTACATGCCATGATAAAAGGCAAGCGGGTTCTGATTACCGGGGCAGGGGGGACAATTGGTTCTGAATTGGTGCGCCAAGTCGTTTGTGCTGTTCCCAAGCATTTGGTGCTGATCGATGCTTCGGAGATGAGTTTGTATTCAATCGAGCGGTTTTGCGCAGCACAGGACGGGCTAAGCTATTCAACTTATCTTGGCAATGTCTGTGACCGGGCGCATATGGACGAAATATTTGGCGCTGAAAAGCCGCAAGTTATTCTTCACGCCGCCGCTCTCAAACATGTTCCTTTAATGGAAACCAATCCTATAGAAACTGTTATTACCAATGTAGGGGGGACGAAAATATGTCTCGAAATGGCGATGGCTCACGGGGCGCAAAGCTTTACATTGATCTCTACGGACAAAGCGGTCAGCCCGACCAACATCATGGGGGCGAGCAAGCGCATTGCCGAGATGCTGACCATGGCTACGGGGGTTAATAAGGCCAATATTTCAGCTTCTGCGGTGCGCTTTGGCAATGTGTTGGCCTCCAATGGTTCCGTTGTTCCTTTGTTCGAGCGTCAAATCGAAGAGGGCGGCCCGGTGACTGTCACCGACCAAAATGCTACCCGGTATTTCATGACAACCCGCGAAGCAGCCGGCCTGGTATTACAGGCTTCGGCGTTAAATTCAGTGCAATCCAAGGATATTTCGGCAATTTACGTTTTGGATATGGGCAAGCCGGTTAACATTGCCCATTTAGCCCGCCAGTTAATTCGCTTGCGCGGCTTTGTACCCGACCGGGATATTGCCATTCAGTATACGGGATTGCGACCCGGCGAAAAATTGACGGAAGAATTAACAGGCGTTGGTGAAAATCTCGAAAAAACCACGATACAAGGTATTTCACGGTTTACAGGACGGATTTCAGATCCGCGCTCTGTTGATCGCAGGATCGACAAATTGCTCAAGGCGGCCCAAACCAGAGACCGAAAAGGGGTGCGAAAAGCTTTGGCCGCACTGGTTCCTGAATTTGAACCCAATGGCGGTCTTTCCTAATTATTGGAACCGTGTTAGCGAGCGGAAAGTTTAGCGAAAGTGATTCTATGTCCCCTCTGCTGTCCCCGGTTAAGACCGCTCTTATTTCCGTTTCCGATAAAACCCACTTGCTGGCTCAAGCCCGTGTCTTGGCCAAAAATGGCGTCCGCCTGATCTCCACAGGCGGGACATTTAGAGCCATAAAAGATGCTGGCATCGCCGTGACCGAAGTTTCGGCCATCACCGGTTTTCCTGAAATGATGGATGGGCGCGTTAAAACCTTACATCCACTTATCCACGGTGGTTTGTTGGCCGAGCGCGATAGCGATGCCCATCTTAAGGCTATGGCCGAGCATGATATCCCGCAAATTGATCTGCTGATTGTCAATCTTTACCCGTTCGCGCAAACATTGGCGGCGGGCGGAAGTTATGGGGAGTGCGTTGAAAATATTGATATTGGTGGCCCGGCTATGATCCGGGCTGCGGCCAAAAACCATAAACATGTGGCCGTTTGCGTAGAGGCCGGTGATGTGGACGCGGTTCTGGCCGATATGGAAAAACATAACGGCCAGACATCGTATGTTTTGCGGCAAAAACTGGCGGCCAAAGCTTACGGGCGTACTGCGCAATATGACGCGCAAATATCTAATTGGTTCGCCGGGCAAATTGGCGACGACATGCCCGATTTTTTCGCCCATGGTGGTCAGTTAAAACAAACCTTGCGCTACGGCGAGAACCCGCACCAAAGCGCAGGGTTTTACGCCGATGCAAGCCAGCGCCTTGGCGTGGGCACGGCCAGGCAAGTGCAAGGCAAGGAGCTGTCCTACAACAATATCAACGACACGGATGCGGCCTTCGAATTGCTGGCGGAATTTGGCACCGAGAAACCTCATGTGGCGATTATCAAACATGCCAATCCGTGCGGCGTGGCAACGGGTGATAGTTTGCTCGGTGCTTATCAAAAAGCACTGGCCTGTGATCCGGTTTCTGCTTTTGGCGGCATTATTGCGCTTAACCAAACCCTTGATCATGCAACGGCAGCGGCGATCATCAAAACCTTCACGGAGGTTATCATCGCCCCTGACGCAGATACAGATGCGCTTAACCTGCTGGCCAAAAAGAAAAACATCCGTGTTTTGCTCAGCGGCGGTCTGCCAGACCCGACCCAAAGCGGCTTCACTTTGCGCGGCGTGGCGGGCGGATTTTTAAAGCAGACCCGTGATAATGGCTGCTTGTCTATGGACGAGCTTAAAATCGTCACGACCCGGCAGCCCTCGGAACGCGAACTTGCTGATATGGTGTTCGCTTGGCGCGTGGCCAAACATGTTAAATCCAATGCCATTGTCTATGTGAAAAACGGTGCGACAGTGGGGATTGGTGCCGGGCAAATGAGCCGGATTGACAGTGCGCGCATTGCCGCCAGCAAAGCCAAAGATGCCCAAAAGGCGGCCGGTTGGGACGCCCCGCAAACCGAGGGCTGTGTTTGCGCCTCCGATGCGTTTTTCCCCTTTGCCGATGGTTTGTTACAGGCGGCAGAAGCCGGGGCTGTGGCAATTATCCAACCCGGCGGATCTATCCGCGATGATGAGGTTATCGCCGCCGCCGATAAAGCGGGCTTGGCTATGGCCTTTACCGGTATGCGCCATTTTAGGCACTAGAAAGTTTTTCGGAATATTTCAGCAAGCCTCGTGCATTCTATTTTTTGCGTATAGCCGTGAACGGAGAAGCGAAAACCCGGCGGGCGTTCGTCAAACAAGATGCCGTTTTCGTGTAAAGCGGTGCGCAGTATTTCGCGTTTGGGCGGGGCGACAACAAGCGTGCCGCCGCGGTTTTCTGCGCTTAGCGGTGACACCAAATACGGGGTTGGGACACAGGCGCTGAGGTCGTCCAGCAAGGCTTGTCCGTGGGCATGGGCTTGCTCAATCGTGACATTTTGCCAAATATTTAGAGCACTAAGGGCGCTGGCATAGGGGAGGGGTGAAGGTGTGCCGCCAAAAAAACGCATGGCATCCGGTGCATAGCAAAAATTATGGATGTCCATTTCAAAGGGATTTTCATGAGAAAACCAGCCAACATCCAAAGGTTGGCATTGGGGTATGACGCGCGGACTTACATATAAAAAACAGGCGCCAGGCCCGCCGCACAAAAACTTTACACTGCTGCCCAATGCAAAATCCGCCTGCCAGTCAGTGAGATTTATCGGGGTAATGCCAACGGATTGAGCAATGTCGACGACGCTAAAACTTCCGTTACCGCGTGCCAATTTGCAAATATCACCGACAGGTAAAAGCTGGGATGTATTGGACAATGCATGGGTGATATGAACCAAAGCCACCCTGTCGTCCAAAGCGTCAGCCCAGTGCCCAAGCTTGGTAATATCGTGCTTGACAAACCGCAAATCATACCCCGCCCGCGTCGCTTGTTTGAAGACGAAGCCGTTGGTTGGAAAATCTTGCTCGGATAGGACAATTATGTTGCGACCGGGTTTTTTCGGCAGGCTATATAAGGTTTTGGTTAGGGCGCTGGAGACATTGTTTTGTGGACAAATTGTCGCCAAACCAACTCCCAACACCGCACCAATTTTCGTTCTAAATTCTTCAATAACCTCCATCCATGTCGGCCAAGCATCACCGCCCTGAGCGCGCCACGGATCCAGTATTTTGGCTTGAATATGCGCCCCACTTTCTTTCGGTTGGCAGCCGACACTATGGGTTAGGAAATAATTGTCCGGCACATGAAAATGGTCACGCATGGCTTGCCTCTTATGGCTTTGGCGGCAATTTTTGCCGCTTTTTGCCATAGGACGCGCCCCAGCGGTCGGTCATGTCGGCCCGGACTTGCCATAAATCAGGGAAGAATTTTTGTGCCATGCCTGAACGTAAAATTTCCACGGGGCGGCCTTTGAGGGATTTGGCGTCAACGCCGATGGAACGGTAAATCAACTGCATGTGCGAATGGCGAAATTTTTGGAATTGTTCATCAAATTCCGCCAACGCTTCCGCCACCATATAGGCGTCATCATGACTGTATTGGCTATCATAAATTTGTTCGAGGGTTGTTTTACCGTCTTCGAGATATATTTTATGAAAGCAGGCCCATAAATCTGCCGGTAGTTTCAATAAAACCCGAAAGCCGGGGCTTTCCTGGCCACTGCCATTGCCGAGCAGCAACCGAATTTCCTGATAATCTTTCGGCGACATGGTTTCAAGCACGATCAATTGCTTGTCCATCAATCGTTGGCAAATTTCAACACGCCGAAACAGTGTCAAAACTTTATAACTGCGTCGCGCCAGCATTTCCTCGCTAATATCCAACAAGGTGTTGGCGATTAATTTCATCCACAATTCTTCAACCTGATGAACAATCATGAACATCAACTCATCCGGGTTACACAAATCTTCCGGTTCTTTCTGGCAGGCCAGCAAGTTTTCTGTGTTGAGGTAAATTTCGTAATCCAGCTGTCCGTTGCCGCGCAAGATATCGAGATAATATTGTCGATCCATTTCTTCTCCCTGAGGTCATTATAAAAAACAAACAGAGAAGGGGGTTAGGCGTGTCCGGTCAGCCAACTGCGCAATATCAGCTCGGCAAGGGGAATGTGTATATGTATCGCCATAGGTTATGTTAACGCGCTTGTCCTTGTTTATACAAGGGGTATTTAGACGTATTTACATTTGACACAGGGAAAGCCCGCCCCTATAAACCGCCCATTCCTGCGCAAAAACTTTTGCGCTCTGATCCTATGCGATCCCTTTTAAAAGATAGTTTTTAAAGGATGATATAGGCGGGGTACCCGGATCGGCGTTATACGCTCATCGGGGGGTTTTTGCGTATGGAAGAGGAGAACGAATGTTTGAAGCATTATCAGACCGCTTGGGCAGCGTATTTGACGGGTTAACCGGCAAAGGTGCTTTGTCCGATAAAGACGTCATGGCGGCGATGCGCGAAATCCGCGTGGCGCTGTTGGAGGCCGATGTGGCCTTGCCTGTGGTCAAGGATTTTATTGCGAAAGTTCAGGCCGAGGCCGTTGGCGAAAAGGTTGTTCGCAGCGTTAAACCCGGCCAGCAAGTGATTAAAATCGTCCATGACGCTCTTGTTGTCATGCTCGGCGGTATAGTCACTGACGATGAGGAGGAGAAAGCCAAAACCGAAAACCTTTCTTCCGCTCTAAACTTAAACACCCGCCCGCCCGCCGCGATTTTGTTGGCGGGTTTGCAGGGTTCGGGTAAGACGACGACTGCGGGTAAATTGGGGCTTTATCTGCGCACAAAAGCCAAGAAGAAAGTTTTGTTGGCTTCTTTGGATACGCGCAGGCCCGCCGCCATGGAACAATTAAGCATTTTGGCCGAGCAGGCCGGGGTTGATTTCCTGCCTATCGTCAAGGGGCAAAGCGCTCTTAAAATTGCCAAGCGGGCGATGAAAGAAGGCAAGTTGGGCGGCTTTGATGTGGTGTTTTTAGACACGGCAGGCCGCACGACTTTAGACGGCGAGCTGATGAGCGAAGTTGCGGAGATCGCCAAGGCGACCAACCCGATCGAAACGCTTTTGGTCGCCGACAGCCTTACCGGCCAAGACGCGGTAGAGACGGCGCGGCGCTTCCATGAGCGCTTGCCGCTAACCGGTCTCGTCCTGACCCGCATTGACGGCGATGGGCGCGGCGGTGCTGCTCTGTCCATGCGGGCGGTCACTGGATTGCCGATTAAGTTTCTCGGCACGGGTGAAAAACTTGACGGTCTGGAAGGCTTTGACGCCGAGCGTTTGGCGGGCCGGATTTTGGGCCAAGGCGATATTGTTTCCCTGGTGGAAAAAGCGTCGGCTGTCATTGACGAAAAGGAAGCCGCTAAACTTGCCAAGAAAATGGAAAAAGGCAAGTTCGACCTCGATGACCTGGCCAAGCAATTGGGGCAAATTCAAAAAATGGGCGGCATGGGCGGTTTGATGAAGCTTATGCCGGGCATGGGCAAAATGCGCAAAGCCGTGGACGATATGGGCGGCGTTGACAACAAGCTTTTGGCCCGCCAACAAGCGATTATTTATTCCATGACACCCTTGGAGCGCCGCAAGCCGGCTCTGCTAAAAGCATCACGCAAAAAACGCATTGCCAAGGGGGCGGGCATGGAAGTTCAAGACGTCAACAAGCTGATTAAAATGCACCGTCAAATGTCCGACATGATGAAGAAAATGGGCAAAGGCGGCATGAAAAGCATGATGGGCGGCATGGGCGCAGGTATGGGCGGCGGCGGGATGCCGGGCGGCATGGGGGATGTTGATCCGAAAATGTTGGCCGATATGAAGAAACAAATGGGCGGAAAATTGCCGGGCTTGGGCGGTAGTGGCCTGCCGGGCCTGGGCGGGGGATTGCCCGGACTTGGCGGCTCCAAACACAAGAAATAATTTAACCTTAACCAACGAAAACTTTAAACAAAGAAGGAAATATCATGGCACTAAAAATCAGACTGGCCCGACACGGGGCAAAGAAACGACCCTATTACCGTATTGTTATCGCCGATGCCCGCGCACCGCGTGATGGTCGCTATATCGAACGGATTGGTTCCTATAACCCGCTTTTGGCCAAAACCGACGAGAACCGGGTTATTATTGACGCCGATAAAGTCAAAGAATGGCTCGCCAAAGGTGCGCGCCCGACCGAACGTGTTGCGCGCTTTTTGGGCGCTGCTGGTTTGTGGGAATGGAAGGCCGGCAACAACCCTGATAAAGGCAAGCCTGGCGCCAAAGCTTTAGAGCTTATCGAAGCCCGTAAAGGTAAAGCGGAAGCCCGTAAGGTGGCTGAAGCAGACGCTGCCGAGGCCGCTAAAGAAGCAGCTGTGGCAGCGAAAGAGGCTGCTCCTGCGGCCGCTGCTGCCGAAGCTGAAGCCCCTGCTAAAGAAGAAGCGCCTGTGGAAGAAGCCCCAGCTAAAGAAGAAACCGCTGTGGAAGAAACATCTGCTAAAGAAGAAGCTGCGGCAGAAACACCTGCGAAAGAGGCTGCTGCTCCTGAAGTGGAAGAGCAACCTCGTCATCTTAAATATTTCGAAACCGTGAAGAAATATGACGCTGATGCGGACGAAGAAATTGTCAAGAAAATTGTCAACCATCTCGGTATTGCGCTTAATTCAACCGATGCATCTTTGGTTGCCTGTTCGGATGAAGCCGAGCGCAATACGGTGCGTGATAGCTGGCTTAAAAAGAAATTGGAGCTTGCGGGTGAAGATGCTGATCTGGACGCTAAAGTCATGGCCGTTTGCGAAACTATGAAAGATGACAAGAACAAATGTCGCGTCACTTTTTATTATTTGCTGGCCAAGGCCGAAGATAAATTGGGCGCGCTTTAACAGGCCGTCTTATATGTGGATTACCTCCCCTGCATAAGCAGGGGAGGTATATCTTAGCTTAAACTTACTCGATCAAGCCCATTTTGCGGGCTTGTTTTTTGCGCTCATGTTCGAGCAAATAGCGTTTGCGGATCCGCACAGCTAGAGGTGTCACCTCGACCAATTCATCATCATTGATAAATTCAAGTGCGTATTCCAAAGTCGTCTCAATCGGCGTCACCAACACAACTGCCTCGTCGGTGCCAGAGGCCCGAATATTGGTCAGCTGTTTGCCTTTAATTGGGTTGACGACCAAATCATTGTCGCGGGTGTGAATGCCGATAACCATGCCTTCATAAACCGGGGCTTGATGGCCGATAAACATTTTTCCGCGCTCTTGGAGGTTAAATAAGGCAAAGGCAACGGCGGTGCCAGAATGTTTGGAAATCAACACACCTTTTTGCCGCCGCCCAATACCTGCTGCGACGCGCGGCGCATAGCGGTCAAAATTATGATAGATCAGGCCCGATCCCGATGTGGTTGTCAGGAATTCCGAACGAAAGCCGATCAGGCCCCGCGTCGGGATTTCGTAATCAAGACGCACGCGGCCGCGACCATCAGGCACCATGTCCTTAAGATTACCCTTGCGCGCGCCCAGTTTTTCCATGACCGATCCCTGATGGTCGGTTTCCACGTCAACCGTTAGCGTTTCCCAAGGTTCACACAAGACGCCGTCAATGGTTTTATTGACAACTTGTGGGCGGGAAATTGCCAACTCATAACCCTCACGGCGCATGTTTTCGATCAGGATCGACAAATGCAATTCACCCCGGCCCAGTACTCGAAATTTATCAGGATCATCCAAAGGTTCAACCCGCAGGGCGACATTATGGATCAGTTCTTTTTGCAAGCGGTCACGAATATTGCGCGACGTCACATATTTACCGTCGCGCCCGGCAAAGGGGCTGTCATTGACCTGGAAGGTCATGGAAATCGTCGGCTCATCAACGCTTAAGGGCGGCAGGTTTTCAACCTTTTCAGGGTCGCAAATAACGTCCGATATTCCCAGATTGTCAATACCGGTAAAACAGGCAATATCCCCGGCATGAACGCCGTCCATTTCAATCCGCTCAAGCCCCATAAAACCGTAAGGTTGCAGGACTTTTGCCTTACGGGTTTTATCATCAGGCGAGACGACAATGACATTTTGCCCGCGCTTAAGCGTTCCGCGCACCACCCGGCCAATACCGATGACGCCGGTATAGGAGGAATAATCAAGGGCGCTGATTTGTAATTGCAAAGGCCCATCCGGATCAACATCGGGGACGGGGGCATGGTCGACAATAGCTTGAAATAAAGGTGCCATATCCGTGCCGATCTCGTCGCTGCTCAAACTGGCCCAGCCATTAAGGGCGGAGGCGTAAACCACCGGGAAATCCAATTGCTCATCCGTCGCACCCAGCCTGTCAAACAAATCAAATGTCTGGTCAACCACCCAGTCAGGCCGCGCCCCGACCCGGTCAATTTTATTGATCACGACGATCGGCTTAAGGCCTTGGGCCAGTGCTTTTCTGGTGACAAATGAGGTTTGTGGCATGGGGCCTTCGACGGCGTCAACCAGCAAGACAACACTATCGACCATAGACAGAACCCGCTCGACCTCGCCGCCGAAATCCGCATGTCCGGGGGTGTCGACAATATTTATCCGCCATTCGGTGCCGCCGCTGCCCGTCCAGGTAATCGCCGTGTTTTTGGCCAAAATCGTGATACCGCGCTCGCGCTCGATATCGCCGCTGTCCATAACCCGCTCCGCCAGCTCGCCGCGTTCGGAAAGCGTGCCGGATTGGCGCAAAAGTTTGTCCACCAAAGTGGTTTTACCATGATCAACATGGGCGACAATCGCCACATTACGCAGCGTTTTTATAGAAGTACTCATTTGTGAAACCATTTTTGTTCGTATCTGCGCCTGCTTTAGAGCATCAGCACCATTTGTCAAATAAGAAGAGTTTTAGATGGTTTTTATAAAAAAAACCGGACACTCTTAAAAAGAGGCCCGGCTTAAGTCTTCGCAATACTATTCGGGGAGGAACTGTACGCGGTATGTCAGACGAAGTGCAAGGGGTGCAGCTATCATCCGATACGCTTAATATAGGTATGTTTTTTCCAATGTGCAGTGCCAAATCGTCACATCTTCTATGCAAATATGCATAGCCAGGGAGATTTCACCATTTTTTTGCGGCGCTCACCAAAAATTCACGAAAAACCTTGGCCCTAATGGAGCCGCGCAGCTCTGTCGGGTAGACGAAATAAACATCAAAAGGTTGGCCGCTCACCTGGGGCAGAACGCGAACGAGCCTGCGTGACATGGCGACCATATAATCGGGAATACCGACAATCCCCATATCGGCTTCGGCGGCACGCATGATGCCGTGTAGATTATTGACCGCCAGCACAGGGGTGCGCGGTTTGTCTTCCGGCCTGCCCAGCTCCAATGCCCAATTTGCGCTGTTGAGGCGCGACGGTATTAAATCACCAAAGGCGATAATATCATGTTCGTCCAAATCCTGGACATTGGCCGGCGCCCCGTGTGTGGCGAGATAATTATGTGACGCATATAGGCTTTGGGAGATTGTCCCCAGCTTGCGCTCAATCACATCGCCTTGGGTTGAGGGCCAGGGTCGCAGGGCGCAATCCACGTCAAATGTGGATAAATCATGTTCTTCATCCTCTAGCAATAACTCCACACGAATGAGCGGATAGGCTTTGCGAAATTCCGGCAGTAAAGAAATCAGCCAATTGGAGCCTAGGGATATGGGGCTTGATACGCGCAAAATGCCTTGCGGTTTGTCTTGTGAGTTTAAAACATTGGCTTGGGCGAGGGCGGCTTGCTGGGCCATTTCTTGCGCGGCTTTAAATAAAATACGCCCTTGCTCGGTCATGGTCAGGCCGCGCGCATGTCTGTGAAACAGGGGGGCGGATAATTGCTGCTCAAGGGCGGCGATTTGGCGGCTAACTGCGGATTGGGATATTTTTAGCCGGGCGGCGGCAGCGGTTAGGGAACCGGTATTCGCCGCTGCGCGAAATGTTTTAAGTTTATCCCAATCGAGCGTATCTGGCATATATTACCCGCCGTGTTCCGTCAGCCAGCGCTCGGCTTCGAGCGCGCCCATACACCCCAGGCCTGCGGCCGTAACCGCTTGACGGAAAAGCTCGTCACTGACATCGCCGGCGGCAAAGACGCCTGGGATATCCGTGGCGGTACTGTCGGCGGCGGTTTGGATATAGCCACCTGCGTTCATTTTGACATGGCCCTTGAAAACTGCGGTGGCGGGTTTGTGGCCAATGGCGATAAAGACGCCGTGGACATCGCGGTCAAATTGTTCGCCGGTTTTAACATGTTGGAGCCGGGCACCTGTGACGCCTTTGGGCATGTCATCACCGAGGATTTCAAGCAATGTCGTGTCCCAAAGGATCTCAATTTTTTCATTGGCAAACAGTCGGTTTTGTAAAATCTTCTCAGCCCGTAAATTATCGCGGCGGTGAACAAGGGTGACTTTTGAGGCAAAATTGGTCAAAAACAAAGCTTCCTCCACGGCCGTATTGCCGCCGCCAACGACGATGACTTCCTTATCTCTGTAAAAGAAACCGTCACATGTGGCGCAAGCCGAGACGCCAAAGCCCTGGAACTTTTCTTCCGACGGCAAGCCAATCCATTTCGCTTGCGCGCCTGTGGCAATAATGACGGCGTCAGCAGTATAAAGCGTGCCGCTATCGCCGGTCATTTTAAACGGTCGCTCGGAGAAATCGACATCGACGATTAAGTCTTCATGAAATTTAGTGCCAAATTTCAGGGCGTGGGTTTTAAAATGCTCCATTAATTCCGGCCCCTGAATCTCAGGAAATCCCGGATAATTTTCCACATCCGTTGTGATGGTCAATTGTCCACCGGGCTGCATGCCGGCTATAATGCCAGGCTCCAACATGGCCCGCGCCGCATAAACGCCAGCCGTATAACCAGCCGGGCCGGAGCCAATGATAAGCACTTTGTGGTGGATTGTATTTGTCATGAATATCTCTTGTTTACTTGATTTATCTTTAGGTAAGACGGGCGGAGCTAGAAGGCAAGAAGTACAGGTTATTTATTCTCATAGCGCTGCAAAAGAATTTCTGCCATGCGGGCGGTTTCGCGCAGCGGCGGGTAGGTTTGAGCTTCAATATTGCCGTCATATGGCCGCACATGACACCGCTCGGCCAAGGCGGCATAGAGCTTGGCAAATTTACCGGGGCGGCCTTGCATGGGCAGGGTAAAGACGGGCTTTCCAGTGGCACAGCTTTCGGTGAGCATATTGGTGCTGTCTTCGGTGACCAAGATAATATTGGCCCCGCCCAGGAACGCGAAATAGGGGTTATCCCCCGCGCCGTCCCAGTACCAGACATTCTCATATTGCGCAGCCATTTCGCGGTAGCTTTCTACGGCAAAAGACGGGGTGCGGCGCGATGATGTTATCATGACGGACATGTCGCGCTCTATAAGGTCTTTGATGGTTTGCATGTGCCCGGCATGGATTTGCGGCGTCAATTTATGGGATTTCGAATTGCCGCCAATTAGCATGGCCACGCGCGGTGCGGGCAGGCTTGCCAGTTTTTGCGAAAACTTCAAGGTCTCGACAATCAACCTGTCATTATGAACCCGGTTGGGAGCGCCGATCATGGTTTCAACATTATCACCGCGCAAACCATCATGCTCGGGAGCAATCACCAGATCAAAATATTTGGCATTAATATGCGGGTCTTGGATATAGACCGTAAAAACCTTCTCCCCCCAGGTTTTCTTCAAAGCCCGCAGCGGCGCAATGGCTTGCCGCCCACAGCCAATGGCAATATCATAGGGCTTGTTTATCCCGTAAGCATCTGGCTTCCCCTTAAGCGCATATTGAAGCTGTGGGCCAAGCGTCCGTCCGAAACCCGGCACTGCTTTCAAGACGTTTCGTCGTGATGTCTAAATTTATAAGGCGAGCCAAGCTTTCCGCCAGCCCCAAAGCCTGATTTTCAATGCCGCGCCGCCCATCGCTGATAATCACACATGAAGCTGCGGGCGTTGCGTCCATTAGCTAAATGCGACCTTGGTGATCTCATAGCTTTTTGAGCCACCCGGCGCAGTGACTTCAAAGACATCGCCAATTTCCTTGCCGATCATGCCCCGGGCAATCGGTGCGGTGATGGAAAGCTTGCCGCCTTTGATATTGGCTTCGTCTTCACCAACGATCTGGTAGGTGCTTTCTTCGTCTGTATCTTCATTGACAAAGCTCACCCTTGCGCCAAATTTTACCGTCTCGCCGCTCAGATCAGCAGGGTCGACAACCATAGCCAATGTCAATTTGCTTTCCAATTCCTGGATGCGGCCTTCAATAAAGCCCTGCTTGTCCTTGGCCGCATGATATTCAGCGTTCTCTTTAAGGTCGCCGTGGTCACGGGCAACGGCAATGGCTTGAATAATTTGTGGACGCTCCACGCTTTTAAGCTGCTTTAGCTCGGTTTCCAGAGCGGCGTGGCCAATAACTGTCATGGGGACTTTTTGCATAATTATTCTCTTACTCTGCTCTCTTGCTTTGCGGTCACGCAACATAAGGATAAGCCTATAAAATACAAGGGCTAGAGACTTTTTCTTTTA
>QIKS01000302.1 GCA_003233025.1 Hellea balneolensis
TGAAGCTTTTCGGTTTAGGCCGTGGGGACCATTAGCTTTAAAACTGCGTATCGCTTGCGTTGACTGCCAAACACATATAAGGCGCAAGCCATGAAGACAAAAACAAACGCCATGCCTGAAAACGCAAGTTTTTCTGACCTTGGTCTATCCCCTCCTCTCTTGAAAAAATTGCAGCGTCAAGGCTATGAAACCCCGACGCCTATTCAATATCAGGCAATCCCGCCGATCCTCGCCGGCAAAGATGTTGTTGGCCTGGCCCAGACCGGCACCGGGAAAACGGCCGCCTTTACCCTGCCAATTTTACACAGGCTCGGAGAAAGCGGCGATGAAATCATCGCGCGCCCGATCCGCGCCCTGATCATTACCCCAACCCGTGAATTGGCCGCACAGATTGACAAGGCAGTACGAAATTACGGAGAAAATCTCTCAACCCGCTCCACATGTGTTGTTGGCGGCGTGTCTTTAAAACGCCAAATCAGGCCTTTGAAACAAGGGGTTGATGTTTTAGTGGCAACCCCGGGCCGGCTTGAAGACCTCATTGGCCAACGCATTATAGAACTGGACTGGGTTGAAATTGTCGTGCTCGATGAAGCCGACCAAATGCTCGACATTGGCTTCCTGCCCGCTATTAAGCGTATCTTGGCCCTGACACCAAAAGACCGCCAGACCCTGCTGTTTTCCGCCACCATGCCCAAGCAAATCCGCGAGCTGTCCAATAAATACATGAAGAACCCGGTTGAAATTTCGGTTTCCCAAATTTCCTCAACCGCCGAGCGGGTAGCGCAAAGCGTCATGTTCGTCGCCCAGCCCGACAAAACAAAAGCCGCCATTGCCTTGCTGAACAACCATAAGGGTCAGCGCACGATTTTGTTTTCACGAACAAAAAGGGGCTGCGACCGGATTGCCAGACGCTTAAACGGCAATGGTCTCAACGCCGAAGCCATTCACGGCAATAAGTCGCAAAACCAGCGTACCCGGGCTTTGGAAGCTTTTCGTAAGGGCAATACGGATATTTTAGTGGCCACAGATGTTGCGGCCCGCGGCATTGATATTCCGGACGTGGAATTGGTGCTTAATTTTGATCTGCCGCAAGTGGCCGAAGCTTATATTCACCGAATTGGCCGGACGGGGCGGGCCGGAAAATCCGGCCTTGCCATTGCATTTTGTAATGATGAGGAAAGCAAAATGCTGCGCGATATCGAAAAAATTATCAAACAAAAAATCCCGGTGCGTGAGCATGACGGTACACTGGCGCCGGAGCCTACTTATGATCCCAATACCAATCCCGACGCCGAACGTAACTATGACCATACCAAAGCAAAACCAAGCGAACCCTATGAGCCGGACAGCCACAAAGGCTTTGGCGAAAAACGCAAGCCTCAAAAAAATCAGGGACATAAAAAGAAAACCAAACCCGGTGCCAAGCAAAACCGTACTGATCCAGGCAAGCCCCAAAAACCCCGCCGCAACCGCCCCGGATCCCGCGCGCGCAAACGCCACCGCAGCGAAAAAGGCAAGGGCTAGAGCGCTCTTCTAGGAAAACTTATTGCGTCAATCTAACGGTCAGCAAAATCTCGCCAATGCTCTCAAATGCTCTTTGCAAGTCTGCAGCGTTTCGTGCATCAAAAAACATGCTATTATTCGTTGCACAATTCCTTAAAATATTTTTTGCCTCAACATCGCCAAATTCATAGGCAATGGTAAACACCTCTACATCCGACGCCTTGATTTCCCGACAAAGCGCCCGGGACAAATCATTCGCAGCGTCTCCGTCATTTCCCGTATGGCGTATTCCGATTTTAGATTTCGTATTGGCGCCATCGGTCATAAGCACCATAATATTGCGCCTTTTGCTCGCGGACTGCCCTGTTGCCGCTTCATTTAAAGGCTGGCTTGGCATCAATGCCCGCCATCCCCAAAGCAAGCCGGAAGGCAGATAGGTCTCCCCATTGGCATCCAAACTGGCAATCGTCGATTTGATCGCTGAAAAATCCTTGGTTAAAGTCTGGATTTCTGTCCCGCACGATATATTGAACAATCCCGGTATCAGACGAGATGTAAATTCTGCCCGCTGATCCCAAGGGGCATCGCGTGAACCCACACATCCTCGCCAGACATTGTTACTTGGCCCAGGTGTTTTACAAACATTTTGTGCCAAACCGAGCACATCATCACAGACCTCCTGTGTTCCCGCCGGGCGAGCCGACTGTGCCTCTTCACCACCACATGAATAAGGCACCCCGTCATTATAACAGGTTGTTGCTGGCTTTGACGGTATTGCAGCGCGGGCAGGAACATCAACCTGACGGCAATTTGTTGTACCAATTACCGGGCTTTCCAAGCTACACACTTCATCAAATGTCTCAGTATAATCCGTTGTATCGCTCAACCAATTTGCGTTTCTGTGCGAAAGACCAACATTGATGTATTGCGAAAACGGAATGACCGATACCCGCAAGGTCTCACTGCCTGTAGCCTCCAAGCTTGTCACCATATCTATAGCGGCAGCTTTAAGCGATGTCATCTTAGCGCCGTTCATGGACCAGGTTGTATCCAGGACGAGCGCAACATTTATCGCCACATAACTGGATAATGGTGCTTGGGCGGTCGCATTGACGTTGAGTGTCGATTTGCCAAATAAGCTCATAATTACCGGTTTATACGAACCATGAAGCTCAACCGATACATGGCCGGGCTTATCCAGCTTTACATTTACCGCCACCGTGTCATCGCTAATATTATTAAGGTTTATTACGTCAGTAACAATTTTTCTAAGCGCCTCTTTATCTTCTTCACCAGATTTAGATGCTGCCAGGACGGCGGCATCGGCCATATTTTGATATTTGCTGTTCTTGCTGGAAAGCCCAGAAAAATCTACAGCAACACCAACGCCCAACAAGAGTACAAACAAGCACACCGCAAATGTAACGGCAATATTACCTTGCTCGTCTTTAAAAAATATTCGCATATTAATCCCATAATATTATCAAATTGGGGTGGGATTACGACAACTATGTTAAATAACGATTTGCAAGCAAGGTTAATTATCTTCCAAAACGGTGCGTAACAGAGCCGCGACCTCGTCGCTTTGCCAATCAACCTCACCAGGAATGCGGGCGATTTCGCGACCTTTTTTGTCATACAAAATACTAATGGGCAGGGCGGTGACACGAACGTCACTGCCAAGCCCCAGTGTCATATCATGATAAAGTTTTAAATGCTGAACCCCGGTGGTTTTATAAAAAACCTCGGCCTCGACAATATCGCGGTCAACGCTGACGGCAACGACTTCAAAATCCGCCCCGCCCAACGCGCCTTGCAAGCGGTCAAGGCTGGGGATTTCGGCAACGCACGGCGCACACCAGGTGGCCCAAATGTTCAGCAAAACGACTTTACCACGAAAATCAGCCAGGGAAACCGCTTGCCCTTGTTTATTGTTAAATGCCCGGCTTGGCTGCACAGGCGGCGCTTCCATGACCACCAGTTTTTTTAGGCTTCCTTGAGCAAACCTTTGCAAATTATTTTTAGGCAAGCTACACGATTGTAACACCGCGAACAGAAGGGCAAAAATGCCAGCCAGTGCCATCAGGCGCGTTGCCAGTCGTAGTAACCGTTTGCGGGAAAATTGAATTTGAGGTTTCGTCATGAGTAAAGAGCCTAAGGGACAAAAAATGTGGGGTGGTAGGTTTTTAAGCAAACCTGACCAGATAATGCAAGCTATCAATGTCTCTATCGATTTTGACAAAAAATTGGCGACCCACGATATTGCCGGTTCCAAAACCCATGCCGACATGTTGGCAAAACAAAACATTATAACCCAATCTGACAACAAAGCTATCCAGTCGGGGCTGGATGATATCTTAAAGGAAATTGACGGGGGCACCTTCCCCTACCGCGCCGAATTTGAGGATATCCACCTCAATATCGAAGCCCGCCTGGGCGAATTGATCGGGACGGCAGCCGGGCGGTTGCATACGGCGCGCTCGCGCAATGATCAGGTCGCGACGGATTTCAAACTTTGGGTGCGCGACGCCCTTGAAGGCAGTTGCGCCCTGTTGAGAGATTTACAAAAATCCTTGCTCGACAGAGCCGCAGAGAACACCGACACCCTCATGCCCGGATTTACCCATTTGCAAATTGCCCAACCGGTTGTATTTGCCCATCATCTCCTGGCTTATGTAGAAATGTTTTCACGTGATATAAGCCGGTTTGAAAACTGCCGTGACCGGCTTAATGAAAGCCCTTTGGGCGCGGCAGCCTTGGCCGGAACCCCCTACCCGATTGACCGGGATATGACGGCAAAATCCTTGGGCTTTTCTCGCCCTATGGCCAATTCCCTCGACGCCGTATCCGCCCGTGATTTTGCGTTGGAAGCCCTGTCCTGCGCCAGCATATGCGCCGTGCATTTATCGCGCCTGGCAGAAGAAATCGTCCTTTGGACATCGCCCGGATTTAACTTTATCAGGCTCTCGGATAAATTTACAACCGGCAGCTCGATCATGCCGCAAAAACGAAACCCTGACGCCGCCGAACTTGTGCGGGCAAAATTGGGATCAATCACAGGCAATTTCGTCGCCCTTAGCATGGTGATGAAGGGCTTGCCCCTGGCCTATTCCAAAGACATGCAAGAAGACAAGCAGCCAGTATTTGCTGCCTTTGAAGCCCTGGAGCTGTGCCTGTGCGCCATGAGCGGCATGACCGCAGACATGCAGCCCAACAAACAAGCCATGGCCACAGCGGCGGGCAGTGCCTATTCCACCGCGACGGATTTGGCCGATTGGTTGGTGCGCGTGTTGGACATTCCTTTTCGCGACGCCCATCATGCAACGGGAGCCATTGTTGCTTTGGCCGAAGGACAAGGAAAACCTTTGTATGAATTGCCCTTGGCCGACATGCAAACCATACAGCCGAAAATCACGAAAGCCGTCTTTGATGTGCTTAGTCCCGAAAACTCCTGCGCCAGCCGCACATCTTACGGCGGCACAGCGCCGGATAATGTCAGGGGTCAAGTGCAACGCTGGCAAAAAATACTGGCAAAACAAGGCTAAATATTATCAGTTTGTAATGATTTTACGATGCCTTTAAGAAAGATAAGCCCTATAATAAACTATGGATAAGCCGCTGACAAAAAACATACACCGCCTAACCCGGCGCGCCTTTGCCCATTTGTTGTGGGAGGTTTACGCCCCGGTCTTTGCGCTGGCGCTTTGCCTCATGCTTGTATTTGTCATCGGCGCAACATCTGGCTTGTGGCAATTTATCGGCGATCCGTGGCGCGGCATTGCCCTGATCATCAGCCTGGTTTTCATTGCCAAAGGCGTCAGGACGGCAATCGCCAAAACCAAACCAACCTTGTCACAAGCGCGCCGGCGTCTCGAAAACGATAATGGCTTGACCCACCGCCCGCTGGATACGGTGACAGACGAATTGGCCAGTACAGGTGACGGCATAGCCGCGTGGGAAACCCACCTAAGCCGGGCGCAAACCTTGGTGCAAAACGCCCGGCCTTCAAAACTTAGGCCCGCCGTCGCCCCGCTTGATCCTTATTATATTCGCTTCGCTTTGCCCTTTGTTTTGCTGATTGCCGTCATGGTCGGGACCGGAGATAATTATGAGCGGTTTCGCACCAGCCTGACACCCGGATGGATTTCTGGGATATCCGCCAAAAACGCCCGGTTTGAAGCCTGGATTGACCCGCCTGAATATACGCGCCGCCCGCCCAGTTATTTTAAAAACACCAACAGATTAAATGCACCGGAAGGCTCTGAATTTGTCGCCCGGATTTCAGGGGTGAAATCTGCGCCTCGCCTCATAATCAAACAAGGCAATCGCACACGGCGCATAACCCCAAAACGCCTTGGCCCACACAGTTTCGAAGCCCGCGCCATTTTGTCAACCGACGCGACAGCCTCTTACCGGATTGGCAATACCACCCAGAAATGGCACTTGCTCGTCGCCAAAGACCATCCACCAACCATCAGTTTTGATGCCCCGCCCAGCGCCGGCAAACGTGACCAGCTTATTTTCAGCTATAGTCTGGAAGATGATTACGGTGTCCAAAACCTTGTCTTGTCCTTTCACCAAAAATCCGACCCGACGATCATAGAAGAAATCAGCATTGCCCTGCCCGGTTCCTCCGTGCGCCAAGCCCAAGAAGAACCGGCAGCGCTGGATCTTACCAAACACAAATGGGCCGGCAAGGAAGTGATCGGACATTTAATCGCTGCCGACGGCAAAAACCAAATCGGGGTTTCTAAACCCGCCAGTTTTATCGTCCCTGATAAAATATTTGTTGAACCTTTGGCCAAAGCTGTCGCCGAGCAACGTTTGTTGGTCTTGACGGGAACGGATGCTTATAAAGCCCCGGCGCCTCTCCCCGCCATGACGATAGAGAAGCTCGCCGACCGGCCTGTGTTTAACGTCGAGCGGCCCGACAGAACCCTGGAGCGCGCCCCGCCGTCAATCCAGCGCACGGCTGTCCTCATGGCCGCTATCACGGAGCGCCCCGTCGGTATCTTTGATGACCCGACCGTCTATATGGCCTTGCGAAACATTCACGCACGCTTACGCACAGCCCGCAGCCAGGACGATTTAAAAGGTATTCCCGAAGATCTGTGGGCCACGGCTTTGCGGGCAGAATTTGGCTTGCTCGGCGATGCACTGGAAGACATGCGTGCCGCCGAACGTGCCTTAAACAACGCCATGGCCCGCCGCGCCCCCCAGCGCGAGGTCGACACCTTATTTGACCGCTATAATGCAGCCGTAGACCGCTATATGGAGGAGCTGACCTTAAAAGCCATTGAGGAAGCAAAAAAGCGCGGCGGCGGGCCAGATAGCGCCGGCGGCGGGGGCGGTGATAATTTCAACACGGATGAAATTCAAAAACTTTTGGACGCTATCGAAGAAGCCAACCGGCTCGGCGATACCGTAGCCGCCCGAAAAGCGCTCGCCCAATTGGCACAGCTTTTGGAAAATATGCAAATTCAACTGGCCCAAGGCGGCGGCTCTGGTGAAGGCCCATCTGACAGCGGCATGAGTGAGGAAGTTCAAAAAGCGCTTGAAGAATTAAACGAAATTCTGGGCGAACAAAGACAGCTCAGAGACGAGACGCAAGACAGTGCCCGCGCCGAGGCCGATCAAGAACGGCCTGGAGGGGGACAAGGGGCGCAAGGCGGGGAAGAACAGGCCAGATCAGGCTCTAGCCTGGCGCAAGACCAAGAAAAATTAGCCGAACTTTTAAATGACCTTGAACAAGGCTTGGGAGAACAAGCCGGCGGCGAAGAGACCGGCGGCAGCGGCGGCGGGGAAGACGGCGAGGAAACCGGCGCAGGCAGTGGTGATATCAGGGAAGCTTTGGAAGAAGCCAGAGACGCCATGCGCGACAGCCAGGAAGCCTTGGAAAATGGACAGTTTTACCGAGCAAGACGCGCCCAGTCCGACGCCATTGAAGCCCTGCGGCAAGCGGGGGAAGGCCTGTTTTCACAAGAGGCGAGCCAGCAAGAACAAAGCGCCGAAAGGGACGGCCCCGCCGACCCCTTTGGTCGCGAGAATGGTCGCGAAAACAATGGCGGCGGTATTGGCGATGATGTCGAAATCCCTGAAATCGACGACCAACAACGGGCGCGCCAGCTGTTAGAAGAACTTCGCCGCCGCGCCGCCGAGCAAGACCGCGAGAAAATCGAACGTGATTATCTGGACAGGTTGTTAGAGCGGTTTTAAGGGCATTACAGAGACGACCGGTTAAGCCATTTGGTCGCAAAGCGCCTGTAGTTGTGCCGTTAATTTTTTCAAATTATCAGGTGTGGACAGGGAATGGTCACCGCCTTTGATCAAGGTCATTTCCACGTCACCGCTTTGCAATTTTTCAACAAGTTTTTGGGCATGTTGCCAGGGGACGGAACTGTCTTGCAGGCCGTGCAAAATTCTAACCGGGCCGGTAAACTCAATTGGCCCGTCCAGCAGCAGATTTTCGCGGCCATCCAAAATAAGCGTCCGGCTTATTTCGTAAGGTTCGTCATAATCGGAAGGTTCATAATATATCCCCTCCTCCATAATCGTGGCACGGATATCATCGCTAAAGTTTTCCCACATCAATTTTTGCGTAAAATCAGGGGCAGGCGCGATCAGCAGCAATGCTTTGACGCGCTCGGGCCGGGCCAAAGCGGCGAGCAAGGCCGTCCAACCGCCCATGGAAGAACCAATGAGAATTTGCGGGCCTTCGGTTAGCTCGTCGATAATGCGCAGAGTGTCTTGCGCCCACCGGCTTACAGTCCCGTCGCGAAACACCCCTGACGACGCCCCGTGGCCGAAATAATCAAAGCGGACAAAGGCGCGCTCCTGCGCTTTGGCCCAATTGTGCAAAGCGCTGGCTTTGCTGCCGTCCATGTCAGATTTAAGGCCGCCGCACCAAATCAGGCCGGGGCCAGATCCAACCGATTGCCGGTAAGCGATTTTATGGCTGGCCTCGCCAGCAAAATCAGAACTTTGTAAAAACTTTACCGCGCACGTCTTTGTCATGATATGTGACTTTCCAAACTGATAACCAACATCTAATTACACTTATGAACATTCTTCAAGTCGTACCAGAATTAAATGCCGGTGGTGTGGAACGCACAACCATAGAAATAGCCCAAGCCCTCACTGCCGCCGGGCATCAAACCCATATTGTCAGCGCCGGCGGACGGCTGGAAGACGAGCTTCGCGCCGCAGGCGGTATATTGCATGTATTGCGCATTGGCAGTAAAAACCCTTTGACCCTGCGACACAATACCAAAGCGCTTATCCGCATTATCAAAGACCACAATATTGACGCCGTCCACGCCCGTTCCCGCGCCCCGGCATGGGCAGCCAAAACCGCAGCTACGGCCACGAATATTCCTTTCATCACCACCTATCACGGCATTTACAATGCAAAGTCCCGTCTTAAAAGGCGCTATAATGCTATCATGACAAAGGGTGATATTATCATTGCCAATTCTGAATATACCAAAGCGCATATCATGACGGAACACGGCGTTGCGGCGGATAAGATCACCGTCATCGCGCGCGGTGTTGACGTGTCGGTTTTTGACCCGGCCAAAACACCAAAACCAGCAGTGACAAAGATGAAAGCCAGTTGGGGGGTCGACCCAAAATTACCCCTTGTCCTGTTGCCCGGACGCTTAACCCGGTGGAAAGGGCAATTGGTCGCCGCCAAAGCCCTGTCGCTTTGCAACGTCAAAGCCCAACTTGTGCTTTTGGGGGATGCCCAAGGCCGCACGGATTATGTGGAAGAAATAGAGACGCTCGCTGATCAGCTGGGCCTGGCAAAGCGGGTGATCATCGCGCCCCATACCCCGGACATGCCCACCGCTTACCGGGCGGCAGATTTGGTGATTGCGCCCTCTACCGACCCCGAAGCCTTTGGCCGGGTGGCCATCGAAGCCCAGGCCATGGGACTTATGGTCGTGGCCAGCAATCACGGCGGCGCGACGGAAACGGTAATGGACGGCAAAACCGGCAAGCTGGTAACACCTGGCAACGCAGATGAATTGGCCGCCGCGATTGACCAATTTCTCGGCAGATCCCTAAGCACCAAAACCCAGAAGGGCAAAAAAGCCCGCGCCCGCATTGCCAAGCTTTATTCAACAAAATCCCTACAATCTGCAACTTTGGCAGTTTACAAAAATATTTTGGCAAGGAACAAATCTTGACAATTGCCACATGACTACTTATATATAGACATGTGGCAAGGACAAGAATTATGACACGACACCCCCTTCAACGTGATTATGCTCAGGCTAGAGGGCTTGCTGCCCATGATAGCGAGCGCATCGCCAGTGTCGGCGCCAAAGCCTATACGCGCATTGCCGATATCTGGCAGCTTAACAATGCGGTCGCCTCAGAACTTATTGCCGTCAGCCCGCGCACATGGGCGCGCATGAAAACCGGGGTTTGGGCCGGTCAATTAAAACGTGATCAACTTATGCGTATCAGCGCAATCACAGGACTTTACAAAGCCCTTGGCCTCTATTTCAGCGACCCGGTCGCCAAAACATGGGTAAGCTTGCCCAATGGGGGGCCGCTGTTTGGCGGACGCCAACCCTTGCAGGCGATGAGTGAAGGCGGGCTGCCCGCTATCATGGAAATCCGCAATTATGTGGATGCCCTGCGAGGCGGCCTATAGTGGCGACGTCTAATTTGCCGCTCACCCAAATCTCAAAACCAGACACCGTCCGACTTATCCCCACCGCCTATTATAAACCACCTATATTGGGCGCTCTGGTTGACGATGCGCAGGAGCTGGAAATCCTTGCAGGCATAGAAGGCCTGACCAATCAGCGCTTAAAGGCGCAGACATCTGGCCTTCCCGGTCTTGACCCACGAGAACTTGTTTATGGTATCTGGGGCACAACTTATATTAATGCCGCCTTTGCCTATACCCGCACAGGCGGCAACCGGTTTAATGATGAGATGCACGGTGCTTGGTATTGCGCATTTGACGGCTCGACCGCCCTTGCTGAAGTGGCTTATCACCGCACGCGGGAGTTATCATATATTGATAGCTATAAAGATGAGGCCGTCTATCACGCACTTTTGGCCGGTTTCATCGGTGAGTTTCACGACGCACGAAAGCTGGGCAGCAATACGGACTATCTTGATCCCGATCCAAAGATCGCCTATGGGCCGGGTCAGGCGCTTGCACATAAACTGCGCGCACAAGGTGCTCGCGGTATCATTTACCCTTCCGCGCGCAAGAAAAGCGGCACATGCCTTGTCGCTTTCCACCCCCACCTTGTTCAAAATGTCCGCACAGGCCTGCGCTGGAAAATAAGCTGGGACGGCTCGCCGGATTATGTGGTGAGCATAGATTAAGGATTTTTTTCCAATTTGCCAAAGAACACTTGTAAACCCGGTGACAAGCCGTCATATTCCCGCCCGACGGTTAAATTCGTCATCGGATTAACAATTACGGAGTAAGAGCATAGCCCGCAGACCCCTCGCCGCGCCGCCCAAAAAAAGAGGCCCGCGCACTAACGAAGATATCGCTTCGCCCAAAATCCTTCTCATTACAGAAACCGGTGAAAAACGAGGTGTCGTAACCCTCGAAGACGCCCTTGCCGCGGCCCGTGCTGTCGGTATGGATTTGGTTGAAGTTGGGCCCAATCCTGATATGCCCGTCTGTAAAATCCTTGATTACGGCAAAATGCGCTTTGAAGCGCAAAAGAAAAAAGCTGCCAACAAGAAGCGCCAAAAAACCCAGGATATCAAAGAAATTAAAATGCGGCCCAATATCGACACCCATGATTATCTGGTCAAAACCAAAGCCATGACAAAGTTTTTCGAACGCGGCGACAAAGTTAAAGTCACCATCCGCTTTCGCGGCCGTGAAATGGCCCATATGGACAGAGGCATGGACTTGCTATCTCGCGTCAAAGAAGATTTTACGGAAATCACCAAGGTCGAGTTCGAACCCAAAACCGAAGGCCGGTTGATGACCATGGTTTTGGCGCCTAAATAAGGCATTTGCGCACTTGCATTATTTTTTAGGGCGGCTATAAACCCCCTTCCTTGTGTAACAAGGAACAACCAATTGGGCTAATGGCATGCCTGACGGTTGGTAAGTTCAAGGCGGCAACGCCACATTAATGGAGAACAAAATGCCAAAGATGAAGACCAAAAGCAGCGCGAAAAAGCGCTTCAAGCTGACGGCATCTGGCAAAGTGAAAGCTGGCCAGGCCGGAAAACAGCACGGCATGATTAAACGCACAAACAAGCAGATCCGCAATAAACGCGGCACAACGACGCTTAGTGAGTGCGATGCTCGTGTTATTCGTAAAAAATTCTTGCCCAACGGTTAACGGCTAGAACACCCTTTTATCAAGTTTGGAGTAAATTATGCCCCGCGTATCCAGAGGCGTCACAAAACACGCCCGTCACAAAAAAATTATCGATGCGGCCAAAGGCTATCGTGGCCGCCGCAAAAACACATTTCGTATTGCCAATCAGGCCGTCGAAAAAGCCGGTCAATATGCCTATATTGGCCGTAAGCTTAAAAAACGCCAATTCCGCGCCTTGTGGATTCAGCGCATTAATGCCGCCGTGCGTGAGCATGGTCTGACCTATGGTCGCTTTATCAATGGTTTGAACAAAGCCGGCATTGAAGTTGACCGCAAAATGCTTTCCGATCTGGCCGCAAGCGAACCGGCAGGTTTTAAAGCCATTGTTGACATGGCCAAAGCAGCGTTGAAATAAACCAATACTATCTTAATAATGCAGAACGGCCTTTCGGAAACGAGGGGCCGTTTTTTGTTTTGTGTTGACGCTTCCCTTTGCACTTGCCAAAACGAACGTACATTTAACTGGAAACCCCCATGTCCGAACTTGACGATTTAAAAACTAAATACGTAAAGCAAATCGAAGCCGCCTCCGATTTGGCCAGCCTCGACGCTATCCGCGTTGCTGCCCTGGGCAAAAAAGGGGAAATCTCTTTGCAAATGCGCACGCTTGGCCAAATGAGCCCGGCGGAGAAGAAGGTTATGGGGCCAGCGTTAAACGGCCTTAAAACTGAAATCTCCAGCTTGGTGGAAAGCCGTAAAACCACGTTGGAAACCCAGGCATTAAATATTGCTCTGGCCAATGAAACCCTCGACATGTCCCTGCCGGTGCCAACGCCGCAAGGGCGTTTGCACCCGGTTATGCAGGTCATGGAAGAAATGGCTGTGATTTTCGCCGATCAAGGTTTTCGTGTGGCGGAAGGCCCGGACATTGAAGATGATTTTCACAACTTCACCGCCCTGAATTTCCCGCCCGGACATCCGGCCCGTGATATGCATGATACGTTTTTTCTAAAACCGGATTCCAGTGGTAACAAGATGGTGCTGCGCACCCATACATCTCCGGTGCAAATCCGCACTATGATGAGCCAGAAGCCGCCTATCCGCATTATTATCCCCGGACGAACTTATCGTTGTGATAGCGACCAGACACACACGCCGATGTTTCATCAGGTTGAAGGGCTGGTCATTGATAAAACCACCCATATGGGGCATCTGAAAGGCTGTTTGATGGATTTCATTTCGGCGTTTTTTGAAACCGATGTGGAAGTGCGGTTTCGCCCCCATCATTTCCCCTTTACCGAACCCAGCGCCGAGATGGACGTGCGTTACGAGCGGGTCGGCAATGAAATCCGTATTGGCCAAGGCGATGAATGGATGGAAATCCTCGGCTGCGGCATGGTGCATCCCGATGTGCTTCGAAATTGCGGCCTTGACCCGGACGAATACCAAGGCTTCGCCTTTGGCATGGGCGTTGACCGCTTGGCTATGCTTAAATACGGCATCCCCGACCTGCGCGACATGTTCGCCCCCGACCCTCGGTGGCTCGGCCATTACGGGTTCTCACCGCTGTTGCAGGCGAATTTGGCGACGGGGTTGAGCTGATGAGTAGCTGGAGAACATCTGAATGGGCGCAAGAGTTAAGGCAGCTCTGGAATAATTACGACCCAATTGGTGTTTATCATTTCGAAGGTGATGGCTTTGATGGGCCTTCAGATGAATATGATAGCTATCACGGGTTGGTATTAAAACTATTGAAAGAACGCTCAAGTGATGATGCTTTTCTTAAAGAGTTAAAACAATTAACTACCGGACATATTGGTCTAACTTGGAGCGACGGATTAGAAAAACTTACCAAGGTATTCATTAAGGAATTGCGCTCTTGGTATGCTATAAAATCATTGGAAGTGAAAACATGAAATTCACACTCTCTTGGCTCAAAGAGCATTTGGAAACGGACGCTACTATCTCGGAAGTTGTCGAGGCGATGACTTTAGCCGGGCTTGAGGTTGAGGGGGTTGAGAACCCGGCGGAGACGCTCAAAGAGTTTTCGATTGCCAAGGTTGTTTCTGCCGAGAAACACCCGGATGCAGACCGCCTCAAAGTGTGCCAGGTGGACACCCGTGACGGGCGCAAGCAAATCGTTTGCGGCGCGCCCAATGCTCGCGCCGGCATGACTGTCGCCTATGCACCTTTGGGCGCCTACATACCGGGGCTGGATTTTTCACTTGATAAAAAGCCACGCAAAATCCGCGGCGTGGAAAGTTCGGGCATGATGTGTTCATCCAAAGAAATGGAAATGGGCGACGACCATGACGGGATTATGGATTTGGATGCAAGCCTTGAAATGGGTATGCCTCTCGCCGATGCCTTAAAGCTAAATGATCCGGTGATTGATTTTGAAGTGACACCCAACCGTCCCGATTGGCTCGGCGTTGATAATATTGCCCGCGACCTCTCCGCCACAGGGTTAGGCCGCTGGATAACGCCAAAAATACAATCTGTTCAAGGCAGTTTCCCGTGCCCCGTCAATATTGAAATCGACGCACAAGACGCTTGTCCGGTTTTTGCCGGGCGGGTGATTAAGGGGGTGAAAAACGGCCCTTCCCCTGAATGGTTACAGGCAAAATTAAAGGCGATTGGGGTAAAACCGATTTCCGCTCTGGTCGATATTACCAATTACATATCCTATGACCGCGCCCGGCCTTTGCATGTTTATGACATGAGCAAAATCACCGGCACATTGCGCGCAAGGCTTGGCAAAGACGAAACATTTACCGCCTTGGATGACAAAAGCTATACCTGCTCAGACGATATGTGTGTCATCGCCGATGACGCCCGCGTGCTCGGGCTGGGCGGTGTTATGGGCGGCGCCCATTCGGGCTGCTCGAGCGAAACCGTTGATGTGTTGATTGAGAGCGCCTATTTTGACCCGGCGCGCACGCGCAGGACGGGCCGCGCCACCGGTATAAATTCGGACGCAAAATACAGATTTGAACGCGGCGTTGACACCGGGTTTGTCAGGGACGGGCTGGAGATGGCCACGGGTTTAGTGTTAGATATATGCGGCGGTGTTGCATCAGAAATCGCCGTGGCCGGAGAAGTCCCGCCCCCGCCGCCGCCCATCCAATTTGACCCGGCGCTCAATGAACGCCTGAGCGGGATTTATTTATCAGACGAGCAAATGAGCACCATTTTACAAGCCCTTGGTTTTGGCATTGCCGAGACCAAATCCGGATGGACGGTTAGTGTCCCAAGCCATCGCCGCGACTGCACCCAGGGTGCGGATTTGGTCGAGGAGCTTGTCCGCATTCACGGCCTGCACAATATGGAAGCCAAAAGCCTCAGCGTGCCCGCAGGCAGGCGCGAGCCCTTGGCGACAGACTTACAAAACAAAACCCGCACGGCCAGACGCGCTTTGGCCGGAGCGGGGCTTTCGGAAGCCGTAACATGGTCATTTGTCGCCGATAAATTTGCGCAAATTTTTGGCGGCGGCAGCGAGGATTTACTGCTGGACAATCCGATCTCAAGCGATTTGAATTGTATGCGCCCCACGGCCCTCATCCATTTGTTGCTGGCAGGCCAACGCAGCGCCGATAAAGGCTATAGCGGCGCGGCCCTGTTTGAAGCTGGCCCCACCTACCAAAGCGCCGCGCCCGATGGCCAAACCCCGACGATTGCTGGCATTAGACGCTGCGAAACCAACCGCCATTGGCAAGGAAATACCAGCCCTGACGCCTACACCGCCAAGCAAGACGTATTGCTGGCTCTGGCCGCTATGGGGGCCAAAACCGACACCTTACAAATAAGCAAGCCAACGGGTAGTTATTGGCATCCCGGCAAATCTGGACGATTGCAAATGGGGCCTAAAAATATATTGGCTGATTTCGGTGAACTGCATCCGGGTGTCTTAAAAAAAATGGGGATAAATTGCCCAGTCGTCGCGTTTGAAATTTGGCCAGCCACCCTGCCCAAAACCCGCAAGAAAGCCGGGAAATCCAAAGGCGCTTTGAACATTTCCGACCTCATGCCCGTCCACCGGGATTTCGCTTTTATTGTGCCAACGGATAGCTCTGCGGATACATTGATACGGGCTGTTAAGGGGGCTGATAAAGCGCTGATTACCCATGTGGAATTGTTTGACATCTACCAGGGTAAGGGCGTCGAGGACGGCTATAAATCCCTGGCCCTCGACGTCACCCTGTCGCCTAAAGACCAAACCTTAACCGACAAGGAAATCGACGGAGTTTGCGCGCCCAAGCGAAGAAATCAGGCGCAGAATTACGGAGTTAGAACGGTAAGATCTTGCGCTTTCTTGTATAGGATAAATAGCCAACATTAGCGCCAAGACGTGCGCCGATGCCTGTGCGAACCGGGGTCAGTGTAATGCCGTTGGCGCGTTGGTAATTCACCGCCATACCCGCCACAAGATAGGCCGAGCCTTCAACGCCGGGGAAGCGCTGATAAATCGTGTCGATATTATCCAAATTATAAACCAGCGTAAAAACCT
>QIKS01000228.1 GCA_003233025.1 Hellea balneolensis
TGACGAAAGCCATGTCAGCGTGCCGCAAATTGGCGGCATGTCCAAGGGCGATATGAGCCGAAAATCCACATTGGCCGAACATGGGTTTCGCTTGCCGTCTTGCAAAGACAACCGCCCGCTTAAATTTGAAGAATGGGACGTTATGCGCCCCCAAAGCGTCTATGTTTCCGCCACGCCGGGCGTGTGGGAATTACAGCGGACGCAAGGTGTGTTTGTTGAACAAATCATCCGCCCGACCGGGCTGATCGACCCGCCCGTCGAAGTCCGTCCGGTGGCCAAGGACGGGGCGTCGCAAATTGACGACGTTATTGACGCCAAACCGCCGCCAAAGGCTACCGCTCGCTGGTCACCACACTGACGAAGAAAATGGCCGAAGATTTGACCGAATACATGCACGATCAAGGTATCAAAGTCCGTTATATGCATTCCGATGTCGATACATTGGAGCGGATTGATATTATCCGCGACTTAAGGCTGGGCGTATTTGACGTATTGATCGGGATTAATCTGTTGCGCGAAGGCTTGGATATTCCCGAATGTGCCTTTGTTGGCATTTTGGACGCTGATAAAGAAGGGTTTTTGCGTTCTGAAACCTCGATGATCCAAACCATTGGTCGCGCCGCCCGCAATGCAGAGGCGAAGGTTGTGCTTTACGGCGACAAAATTACCGGATCCATGCAACGGGCCATGGACGAAACCGACAGGCGGCGCAAAATTCAGGATGCCCACAACAAAAAACACGGTATCACCCCGACCTCCGTCTCCCACGGTGTTATGGATGTGATTGGCGATACCCAAGCTGCCGAGCGAATCAAATCCGAAGCTGACCGCTTCACCCCGACAGGCCAGCTTAAAAAGAAACATGCAAAATCAGATCTCTACGAAATGGCTGAAGACGGTGCCGCTTTCATTGGGGCAAATCTGGGCGCTATCCTCACCGATCTCGAAAATCGCATGTTCTTCGCTGCCGAAAACCTGGAATTTGAAGAGGCCGCAGAGATCAGGGACGAAATACAAAAATTGAAGGCCCAAGGGTCATAAAAGCCTATAAAAGCTTATAAAAATGGATCGACACTTGCGTGCCGATCCTACCCCACACATGCTGGGTGGCTTCCATAATTACTACCTGTAAAGTATAATGTATTATTTTACAACTATTAATTGATTTTTCATATTTAGCCATGTATACAGATACTCATGATGGCGTCAGTTACCCAATGACTTTGCTATCATAGGTGGCTATACCCCACGCCCTAGCTACCGACACGGTGGGCTGGTCATTGATCTCATTTCATCCCAAAGAGACTAATGACCAGCCACCATTTTTTATCTTGGCGCCGGATGATTTCCCATCCATTTACCGCCAAACGTAACTATTTTCACAAAATCACCATTTTTAAATACAAAGATTACAAGCCTCTAACCGAGCTTGAGCGATAAACTTCTCGCTTGCCATTATTTCGACAGTTTCTCGCCATATTTCATACTTAACGTTTTCTTTCTGGGGGGCTTTTTTAGGAGACGACTATGTCATATTCAATGATGATGAAGGGCAAACAAGCCACATTCAAATCTATAATTCTTTGCGCAGGCTTTGCGCTCATAAGCCTGTTTTTTACGATCCAAGTGGCAAATGCTGGCCCGAAAAAAGCCACAGACGCAAATGCCAATACGGAGGCCGTATTGCTGGTTCAGGAAAAAACTGACGATGACGACCTCATGAATGAGGCGGATAAACCCGCCGCGACCGAAAGCGATATATTGCAAGAAGCACCAGCAATTGCCGCTGAGGATAAAACCGCTTATCGGTGTTATGACCAGACGGACGGCACTGTTGAATGCGTGTGTAATACCGCTGAAAGCTGTGTCGCTTTGAAAAGCGCTGATGTCTGCGCGCCCGATAGTGAATGGGGTAAAGAAGACGGTTATGGCGGCTGTCAGAAAAAAGGCACCGCTGCCACTGATGATAGTGGTGACGACATTACCGAAACCGAAGGTGACAACGGATAATTTTTAAACATGAGGCGCGCTTTTCCAAGCGCGCCTTTATTGTTTAGTTTTAGCCTTTGAGAGCAAAGAGCGTGTCATGTTCACGCAAACGGTAGAGCGCAATCATCGCAGCCAAGGCCGGAATAGCGGCCAAGAATAATTGATTATAACCATCCAGGAACGGTAATAATGCCGGCACAGTCATCAACGTGCCCAGCCCGTGAAAGAGCATGACCAGACCGTAGCTGATGCGTTTCTTAAACCCAACGGCAAATGCTAAAAGCAGCACTGCCCATAACACGGCCACGGCATAAGCCCCGGCATCTGGCATGGCTTTTATATGATAATAGCCAGCAAATATTGCCTTTGTTTGTCCCAGGTTTGTAAATTTTGTAATCACCCAAGGTGCCAAAAACAGCACAATACTGCCCCGTAAAATGAATGTGGTTAGCGCCAGGTTTTTCCCAGAAATTTGATCAGACATAGTTTCTCCCTAATAATTATTGCGTTTACGCATTTTTACCGCGGAGCCTGCTTTTGATACGTTCAGCCCCCAACAGCACAATCAGCATATCCATTTCCGGCCCCCGTGCCAAGCCTGTTAAAGCCAACCGTAGCGGTAAAAATAGCGATTTTCCTTTGCGCCCGGAACGTTCTTTCAGTGTTTGTGTCCACTTTGCCCAACTGTCAGCATCCAAATCCTCTGGCAATAAATCTGCGGCCAAGGCGCAAAATTCAGCGTCTTCAGAGGCAATTTGGCCCTGTAAAGCTTGGTCAACAACCGCCCACCAGACCTTAACATCATCAAATACAACCAAATTACTCCGAATCAGCAGCCAAAAATCTGCGCCGCCGCCGATGCTTAATGCGGCCAGACGCGGTTTAACGTCCTCGAAGCTTAATCCATGCAACAGGCGGCTATTGACCAATGTCAATTCCGCTTCGTCAAAACGGGCGGAAGCACGGCTGATTTTCGAAAACGAAAATGTATCAACCAGATCAGCCATGTCGCTGCGGGCCTCCACAGGATCAGACGTCCCGATTTTCGCCAGTAAGCTACAAATGGCCATAGGCTCAATGTCGCGCTCGCGCAATTGATCCATGGATAAGGAACCCAACCGCTTGGACAAACTCTTGCCGTCCTTGCCAACCAGCAAAGGCGTATGGGCAAATTTGGGCGCAGATGCGCTGCCAAAAAACGGCGCTAAGGCTTCAAAAATCTCGATTTGCGCGCCGGAATTGGTCACATGATCTTCACCGCGAATGACATGGGTGATGTCCGCTTTGATGTCGTCAACGACACTGGGCAGTGTATATAAATATGTCCCGTCAGCACGGATCAAAACCGGATCAGACAATGACCCTGTATCCACTTTTTGCGCCCCCCGCACAAGATCGTTCCACTGAACCATTTTCCCCGACAGTTTAAACCGCCAATGAGCTTGCCGCCCAGCGCTTTCCAGCTCAGCCCGCTCCGCTGCGCTTAAGCCCAAAGCGGCACGGTTATAAATTGGTGGCTTTCCTTGAGTGCGCAAAATTTTACGCTGGCGGTCAAGCTCTTCCGCCGTTTCGTAACAAGGATAAATATGGCCGTTTTGGCGCAAAAATTGTGCAGCCTCATCATATAAGCCAAAGCGTGCCGATTGATTAAAACTGTCATCCCACACCATACCGAGCCAGGTTAAATCTTCTTTTAAACCCGCCTCATAGGCTTGGGTTGAACGCCCCCTGTCCGTATCGTCAATGCGCAAAATAAATTGGCCCCCTTGCGCGCGCGCAAACAAGAAGTTCATCAACGCCGTTCGGACATTGCCGACATGCAGTTTTCCCGTTGGCGAGGGCGCAAATCTAACGATTGGTTTCATGGGTTTTTCTGTCATAATTTTCTTTTAATCCGGAACAATGTCCCGGTATTTATTGGTGATGGGATAGCGGCGGTCTCTGCCGAAATTACGGGATCCTATTTTAACGCCCGGCGGCGCTTGTCTTCTTTTATATTCTGCAATGTGCAGTAAGTGCTGTATGCGCCGCACGGTCTCGGCCTTATGCCCCTTGGCCAATATTTCTTCAACCGCTAATTCTTGCTCCACCAGCCCGTACAGAATATCGTCCAAAATAGCGTAAGGCGGCAAGCTGTCCTGATCGGTTTGATCCGGGCGCAATTCGGCCGACGGTGGTTTTGTGATAATCCGCTTCGGGATCGGGTTATCCGGCCCAAGCAAGCCTTCGGGCTTGTTTTTATTGCGCCACTTGACCAGTTCAAACACTTCCGTTTTATAAACATCTTTTAGCGGATTATATCCGCCGCACATATCACCGTAGAGGGTCGCATAGCCGACCGCCATTTCCGACTTATTCCCGGTTGTCACCAACATCGGCCCAAATTTATTTGATAAAGCCATCAAGGTCACCGCCCGAATACGCGATTGCAAATTTTCTTCGGTTGTGTCGGATGCAAGCCCACCGAAATGCGGCGCCAACATGCCAGAAAACGCCGCCACTGCGTCCGGGATCGGGATAATATCATAGCGACAGCCCAAGCTTTGCGCGCATTTCTTGGCGTCTTCCAAACTGTCATCCGACGTATATTTGGACGGCATCATAACGCACCAAACCCGGCTCGCACCCAAAGCATCAACGGCAATGGCAGCGGCCATGGCGCTATCGACCCCGCCCGACATCCCCAAGATAATTTGTTCAAATCCGTTCTTGTTAACATAATCTCCAAGCCCCAAACACATAGCTCGCCAATCGGCGGCGTGGCCGGACAAAGGCGGCAAATTGATTTGGCTCTCACATGTCCACTGCCCGTCTTTTTTACGCCATATAGCCAGCCCGTAAGCTTCTTCAAATGACGGCAAGAATTGACAAATCTTGGCATCTGCCGTCATGCTGAAGGACGAACCATCAAACACCAATTCATCCTGCCCGCCGACCTGATTAACATACACCAAAGGCAGGCAGGCCCGCTCAATCCGCTCATAGACAATATCAAGCCGCTCATGACGGGCGGTACGACGATAGGGGGAGCCATTGGGCGAGATAAGGATTTGCGCGCCCTTTTGCGCCAAATGCCGGGCCACCCCGTCTTGCCAGATATCCTCGCAAATCGGCAACCCAATTTGGACACCACAAATTTCCACCGGGTCGGGCAAGGGGCCAGGGCTAAACACTCTGGCCTCGTCAAACACACCATAATTGGGCAAATGATGTTTATAGCGGATATCGGTGATTTCCCCGCCGCGCATGACCAAGACGGCGGAATACAGTTTTTCACCGTCCCGCCAAGGCGTGCTGAAAATCACGGCGGGGCCGGTTTTTGTCAGCTTGGCAAAAGCCAAAGCCTCGGCTTTACAGTCCGCCACGGCAGCCGGCTTAAGCACCAAATCCTCCGGCGGATAACCGATAATAAACAGCTCCGGCAATACCAAAATATCCGCCCCGTCGCGCTTTG
This sequence comes from Hellea balneolensis, assembly GCA_003233025.1. Classification (GTDB taxonomy): domain Bacteria; phylum Pseudomonadota; class Alphaproteobacteria; order Caulobacterales; family Maricaulaceae; genus Robiginitomaculum_A; species Robiginitomaculum_A balneolensis_A. Next base: position 5,444 of record QIKS01000228.1, read on the forward strand.
CCCGCTTTAACGCCGTGCGGGCTTTGGCCATATTATCCCCTAAAGCGCCAACGGTTGGATTGATCTGCGCGGAAGCAATTTTAAGCGTATCGGTCATACAGCCGTATTAGCCGTGCAAAGCCAAACCCGCAACACCAATGTCGCGAAAGCTTGTCAGCGACGGCGTAACGAAATCTTTAGAGGATTGAGGTTTAAAGGCCCATGTCTGATCTTCAAACCGCACATGGTTTTCGTGACCATATATCGAAAAACCGCTACCAAATTATGCGCCAACCCGTGGTCTGCGCTCGCTCCGGCAAACATTTACATCATGAATGGCTCGTCAGGTTTGACAGCCCCGATGAGTTGCAAGGCATTTTAAGGCCGGCAGAGATGAGCGGAGCCATAGCCGATTTGGATATCGCCATGCTGACCGAAGCGACTAAATGCCTAAATGAAAACCCAGATAGGGACAGTATTGCCTTAAATTTGTCCGGCGCTTCTTTTGACATCGAAGGTTTTGAAAGCGCCTTGTTCTCTGCTTTGGATACTTTACGCAGCCCGCCGCAAAAACTTATTTTTGAGTTAACAGAAACCTGGAATTTAAAAGATTTGGAACCTGCCAAACAAGTGTTAAACCGTTTGCGAGAACGCGGGCATGATCTGTGTCTGGACGACATTGGCGCCGGAGCGGCCAGCTTGCGATATTTGCGCGCCTTTCCCGCCAATTGGCTTAAAATTGATGGCCAGTTTTTGGCCGACGCTGCCAAAAACAAAAGAGACGAAGCCGTGTTGAAAGCCGTTCTTGGCCTCCGCGAAGATTTGGGCGTGCGCTTTATCGCGGAAGGCATTGAGACACAGTTTTTACATGATTATGCAAAGACACTGGGCATTGACGCTTTACAGGGTTATTTTCTAGGCGCACCTGAACCTGAATTTAAACACCAGACTATAGTGACACACTAATCATCAACACCTATTCTAGTAGTGATTCGGTTAGAGGAATGTACGTGCTAAAAAACCCAAACCCATATCAGGAATATGCGCCGCCACCTCAGGGGAGCGCATATTCTGCTGCGCCGCCACCACCTGGCCAGGCAATGCCAGCGACGCCCCGCGATATATTTACAAACATCACCACCACCGATCAGCAACAGCCCCACACACAAGGCTTGTTTGAAAATAAAACTATCATAGACCGAAAATCAACCCGCCTCATGATGATGGTGACCATTGCTTTTCTCTTTTTCTACATACTCATTGTCGGCTCAAAACTATTTGGCGATTTTTATGCCGATCAAAGGGCAGCAAAAACCGAGCATTTAAATGCTGTAAATGTTGCCGCCGTTCAAGTTTCAACAATAGTGGAAAATTCCATTATCTGGATCAATAACGGAATATCTGAAGGCCAAACCCCTGCGGGGTCTGCGCGGTTGATTGCAAAATCGCCAGACATTCAAGCTGTTGTCATTTTGGATAGTGCAAATAATCTTATCGCCAGCTTTCCTGACGGCGCGCAAACATTGGCAGATACCGCCATCGATAATATAGATGAAAACGGCATTAAACTGACCTCGGCTATCGCACCTGATGGGCATGTGACAGCGATCGTGATAAAAAGAACAGGCAATTATTTCGCCGTCGCCGCTTTAGCCGACAACACCCTTCTTGATACCAATACAACAACATTAAACAAAATCGCAATTATTGATGCAAAGGGACGGGTTATTGCCGGGGATAACGCCATTGGCAAATATGGACTGATTAGCAATTTCAACGTCACACCTGAATATGTTGTTCAAATCGTAAAATCGAACATTCACACCGTACAACCTCTAACATTGAACAATCAGGATTATCAGATTGCCAGCGCGCGCATCCCTAATAGCGGCTTGGTTTTCTTGGAAGCAAAGCCAAAAATCCGCTCATCGACGACCAGAAGCAATTTAACATTATTCTCGGTCTTGTTTTTGGGAACTTGTGCGCTGGTCTGGATGTTGCTCAACTCACTTTTTAGACAACTGACATCCATTCGAAACATTCAAAGACAAACAGAAATATCACAACAAAGATTTAAAGCTGCGGCGGAAGGCGACGGGGGAGGTGTTTGGGAAGTTGATCTGGCCAATGATATTACCTATTTAAGTGCATCACTTTCCGGACTGCTTGGCTTGGAAAATCATGAACGCACAATGCCAGTTTCGGAATTTTTGCTCCTTTTCCATCCTCAAGACCGCGACCGCTTTTTAACACATGCAAGGCGCATCCACATACACGGGGAATTTGATTTTGATGTCAGGGCCGCACAATTGCCGCTGATATTGCAATGTCGCGGCAAACGCTCTGGGCGCGATGTTCGCAAGGTCATTGTTGGTGTTGCCCTGGATATAACCGAGCAAAGGCGCGCGCAAGCAAGCCTCAAATCCACCGAAGCACGTCTCCACAATGCCCTCAGCTCCATGACAGATTCCTTCGTTGTCTGGGATGCCATGCGCAACCTTGTCATTTGGAATGTGCGGTTTGAAGATTTCATAGGCTGTGGCCCCGGTATATTACAACCCGGAATGGACCACGCCAGTGTTGTCTTCTTGGCGCAACCTTCCATCCAGCAAGTCAAGAAGTTTGACGAACAAAATGGGTTAAAAGAAATCGTACTTAAGGACGGTAGGTGGATCCGGTATATTGTCACTCAAACAACCGACGGCGGTCATGTGAGCGTCGGCACGGATATAACCGAAATCCGCCTCCGGGAAGCCGATCTTCAAAAAAACCAACGGGCTTTGCAAAATACAATTAATGTCTTGCGAAAATCCCAATCCAGCATTGCCGAACTTGCTGCCCGCTATGAAAGTGAAAAAATACGGGCAGAAGAAGCCAGTAGCTCTAAAAGCTCTTTCCTGGCCAATATGAGCCATGAGCTGCGAACACCTCTCAATGCCATTAACGGGTTTTCTGATATTATGAAGAAAGAAATGTTCGGCCCGCTCGGCGATGAACGCTATAAAGAATATATCAGTGACATTTTATTTTCAGGTCAACACTTGCTCGCCTTGATTAATGATATTTTGGATATGTCCAAAATTGAAGCTGGGAAAATGAGCTTGAACTCTGAAATTATGTTCATGCATGAAATGATCACTCAAGTTATTCGCATCATTAGAGGCCGCGCCGAGGCCGCTCAGCTTGATCTTCATATTAGCAACGAAGATGTACGTGAAATTGAAGCTGATCCCCGCGCGGTTAAGCAAATTTTGCTAAACTTGCTGACCAATGCCATTAAGTTTACACCGGAAGGCGGGAAGATCACGGTCGAACTTATTGAGAAAAGAAGCGGGCTTATTGTCAAAGTAATTGATAACGGCATTGGTATTTCGCAAGAAAATATTGACCGCCTTGTCAAACCGTTCGAGCAGGTGTCCGAAGGATCTGCGCAAGATAATGAAGGTACAGGGTTAGGCCTGGCGCTTTCCAAATCATTGGTTGAACTGCACGGCGGTAATTTCAAAATCGAAAGCCAACTTGGTAAAGGGACAACGATTGTCTTTTCTTTGCCCAACAAACCAATACCGCAAAAAGAAGAGCCAAAGAAACATGACGTCAGTCAAGAAATCTCTCGCCTCACCCATGATATATCGCAAGTGTTGGGTGATGATGAGGAGCATCAGATTGCCCCAGAGACCCCTGAAACAAACCTTTATGAATATCAGCAACCACAATATTCCAGTGGCGAAACCGCCAATGTGGTCGGTGAAAATATTCCCCAAACCAAACCCGCAGCTTAGCGCCTCCTCTATTGCCGCCCCAGATTTGATCCCGTCGGCGGGGACGCCATAACCGTTCGTTCAAAAATTTCATGAACCTGGTTTTGCGTAGCGAAAAAATCGGCGCTATAATCTTTAAAATTCTGCTGCCCCGACACTGCCGCCAACAAATCCGTCAAAGAATTTGATGCTTGTTGCGGCACAAAGACCCCGTCAACAGCAACGGCGGTTATTTGCAAGAAATCCTGATAAAGCCTTAAAGCCCCAATGAGCGTTTCGCAGTCTTGCACAGCTAGCCAGTTTTGCCTTTGTGCCAGCTCCAGACAACCAAGACTGGACGCAATACGAAGTTTAGGCTTATGGCGCAAAATCAAATATTGCGCGATAAATTCGATATCCCGAATACCGCCTTTCGCGAATTTAACATCCCACTGCCCTTGCGCGGGTTTTTCACGGGCAAGGCGGTCATACATATCGGCAATGTCCGTATTTAAGCTGCCACCATATTTCTTTTCGCCTAACAGCACGTTGATATCTCGATCAAGTTTGTTACAAAAATCCACCGACGAGCCAGCAACAACCCGCGCCCGGCTGAGGGCCATAAACTCCCATGTCCAGGCTTGGCGACGATAATAATTTAAAAAAGCATCATAGGAAACCGCCAACGGCCCAGAGCGCCCGGATGGGCGCAGCGCCATATCGACTTCGTAAAGCCCGCCTTCCTGGGTGACACTGGACAATGCCGTGATCAGGCGGCGGGTAAGTTTATTAAACATCCGGACACCGCCGCCGCCGTCTTCATTATAAACAAGCATCAGATCAATATCAGATTTGTAATTCATTTCCCGAGCGCCAAGTTTTCCCAACGCTAAAACGGCATAATCCCCGGTGAGCGGGTTTACTTCCCCCTCGTTTTTACCCGCAACATTATTGGCAGCCACAGGCAGCAAAGCCGCAATGGCCCCACTTGCAATATCCGAAAATCGCGCTCCGGCCTTGTCAAGATGTTGACGTTTTAAAATACCCGCAACCAAAGCCAATTGGTCTTCATGCACCAATTTTCGAACCTGATTTAAAGCCGTTTCAAAATCCGTGTCTTGTGGAATAAACCGCTGGTAATCTGGCGGCGGTATTTTGTCTTGTCTTGCTAGAAAATCCGGTTCAGCCATAGCGTCAATCAAACCGGGATGGGCGGAAAGCGTTACCGTTAGGGGCGGGGCCAACACCAAAATATTGATCAAGGAAACAAGTGCCTGGTTTTTATTTTGCAATAAAGAAAACAAACTCACTCCGGCATTGAGCTTGGTGATAAATTCAGCGAAACTAAAAAATGCTGCGTCCGGCACACCGCTCGCCCCGCACGCTTCAATAATTCGCGGTGCTAACCTTGTCAGGATTTCGCGCGCCCTTTCGGTACGGGTTGCCCGTATCCGCCCGCCCAGCCAACCCGCCATTTGATGCCACACATCAACGCCGCGCGCAAACCCCGTGCGTCTAAGCGTCTCCAGCGTCAAGGCTTCCGGCGCAACACCGGTAAAAACCAAACTACCTTTCTCGCTCGCAAGCTCTTCTTCACCTGGAAATAAATTCACATAACAAGCATGAACCCGGCGCAAGGTTTGCGTTTGTTTATCTTCAAAAGCCGCCAAATCACCTGCCCCAGCAAGCATAGAAATTTGCTCGCGCTTGGCTTTGTCTTTCGGCCATATATGGGTTTGAGCATCATCATACATCTGTACCCGGTGTTCAAGCCCGCGCAAATCCCCGTAGTCTTGCGCTAATTGTATGGCAGTTTTTTCCTCGATATATCCCCCTTGTGCCAGCCTGGGCAAAACATCAACAGTGCGCGGCGTACGCAGGGATTTATGCCGCCCACCCAATATAAGTTGCTGCACTTGGACGAAAAATTCTATTTCCCTAATCCCGCCCAGACCCAACTTTAAATCATGTCCGGGTAAAGCAATATCATCAATAGCCGCCGCGCCCTGGATTTGCCGCTTGATAGCATGAATATCCGAAATGGCTGCGTAGTCCAAATTTCTGCGCCAGATAAAAGGCGTCAAAACGTTCTTTATAAACTCGCCAGCCGCCAACATATCGCCGCCGCAAAAGCGGGCTTTGATCATCGCGGCGCGCTCCCAATTTTGTCCCAGCATCTCATAATAGCGTTCCGCCGTCAGTGTCGATACCGCAACAGAATTAGCTCTCGGATCAGGCCGCAACCGTAAATCGGTACGAAAAATATATCCGTCCTCCGTCATGGCATCAAACCCGCGCATTAGTTTTTTAACAAATCTAATCAAGGTTTGTTCAGGCGGCTTGTCGCTCGGTAAAGCGATAAATTGTGGGTCGTAAAAGACGATCAGGTCAATGTCGCTGGAATAATTAAGCTCCCGCCCGCCGTATTTTCCAAGCGCCAGCACAAACACGCCCGCTGCTGGCCCCCTGTCGCCGCTGTCGTCCTTGGCAAAACCCATATACGCCGCCACGCTCTCAAACAATATCTCCATGCAGTGGTCGCCAAAGCGGCTCAAGGCGGCTGTAATTTCTTGCCAGTCCCAGACACCGGTAATATCGCACAAGGCCAACAATAAATGGGTTTTCTTTTTGGCAATTCTCAACTCCCGGCACACATCATCATATGCGCCCGCGCCGGTCTCGGATAATATATTGTCCAAAAGTGTTTGCGGTGATTGCCGTTCCAAACCATCGATCACATCTGGAAACTCTGCGCACAGCCTGCTTAAATAAGGAGAATTTTCCTGCGCTATTTTCACAAAATCCTTCAGGGTTTTTCCGTCAGGCGCCGTAAAAAAATCAACCAACCCCTGCCCCATTATGAACGCTTAAATTTCGGGAAAATCAAAGCAGCCCGCAAGCCGACAAGTGGATGTTCCTCGCTTGGGTTTCCGTCTGAAAGTTCCAATTGCGCCCGGTGTAAATCGGCTACCGCATCAACCAAGGCAAGGCCCAGCCCGCTGCCCGGTGCCGTGCGGCTTTCTTCAAGCCGGACAAAGCGTTCCTTGACCCGTCCCCTGTCCCCGGCAGGAATGCCAGGCCCCGTATCCGTGACGGATATCTCGGTTCTGCCGGATTTTACCTTGCGCAAACTCAAAATAATCCCCCCCCCTTTCGGCGTGTATTTAATTGCATTTTCAACAAGGTTCGAAACCGCTTGTGACAACAAACCCCGGTCAGCCCGAAGCTGGTGCTTGCCTTCTATTTCCAAACGAAAAACATGGCCAGCTTCCTCGCAGCTTGGCCCGTAAAGCTCGGCAATATCTTCTAACAAAGCCCGGGGGTCGAGCGCCACCAACATTTCGCGCCGCTCGCCCGTCTCCAGACGGGCAATACGCAACACGGCTTCAAAGGTGCGCAAAAGCTGGGACGCATCATCGGAAGCTTCCAGCAAAACGGTGCGCGACGCTTTATCTTTTACCGCTGCGCTCGCCCCTTCAAGCCGGGTTTGCAAGCGGGTTAACGGCGAACGCAGGTCATGAGCAATACTGTCCCCCGCATAGCGCATGGCCTGCATCAAGCGGTCAATATGGTCGAGCATTTCATTAAGATGCCCGGCCAAATCATCCAACTCATCACCAGAATGATCGCGAGGCGCACGCCGCTTTAAATCTCCGGCGCGAATATCGGTGGCAAGTTTATTGAAAGCATCAACACGCCGGGCAAATCGCCGCGAGACATAAATGCCTGAAATCAACCCCAAGGACAAAGCGATGGCAATAGAGATCAGCAAAGCCCGCGTCACCCGCTCCGCCGTGGTCATGATAAGTTCAACGTCGCGGGCGACTAATATATAGCCCGTCCGGCCCATAAACCGTGCGCGCGCCCGGGCGCGGTGGATTTGCGCTTGTGCGTTGGGATTGGTATCATTGGTCGCATTGTAAACAAATTGAAACGGCCTGCCGCGCTCCGGCTCCCCGTCCAGTTGCGGCTTGAAAGCTATATTGCTGGTAAAATCATTATTGTGGACATAAACATACATCGTCCCTTGGCCGGGCCGCATGCGGTGAATGATTTGTTTATTGGTGTAATCGCCGCCCTTCTCCAAATACATGGCTTCTATTTCGTCCAGCTCTTGTTTGAGCCGATTATCAATATTGATAATTTCCACGCTGACCGTCGCTACATAAATATAGCCCAGCACCACCAATGAGGAAAACGCAAACAGCGACGCCGCGATCATTGAGAGGCGAAAAATCGTGTTATTAAACAGACGGCGGACAGATGCGAACATGGACGTTCTCTACGACGAGCAGCTTAAACCTGCAAGCGATACCCAGCGCCGCGCACGGTATGAAGTATGGGCAGATCAAAATCCTTATCGATTTTTGCCCGCAAGCGCGAAATATGCACATCAATGACATTGGTTTGTGGGTCAAAATGATAATCCCAAACTTTTTCCAACAACATCGTGCGGGTCACCACTTTACCGGTGTGGCGCATCAAGCATTCCAGCAAGCGAAACTCACGGGGCTGTAAGAGAATATTTTGGCCAGCCCGGCGCACAGTACGGGCCAACAAATCCATTTCCAGATCCCCGGCCTTTAATTTGGTCACCGCCGCCGTCGGATCAGAGCGACGCCCAATGGCTTCAACCCGTGCCAAAAGCTCGGTAAAGGAATAAGGCTTGGCCAGATAATCATCACCGCCAGCACGCAAACCTTCAACTTTTTGGTCAACCTCACCCAGCGCGGATAAAATCAAAACCGGTGTTGCGTCCCCGTCCTCACGCAAAGCGCGCAGCAAAGACAAGCCGTCGCGTTTTGGCAACATTCTATCCAAGACAAGCGCGTCATAATCGGCTGCCTTGGCCATTTCCAAACCCAGCTCGCCGTCATGGGCCAGATCAACAACATGCCCGGCTTCCATTAAACCTTTGCGCACATATTCAGCGGCAATTTCATCATCTTCGACTACGAGTATACGCATAGGGTTTCCTTATCAGTTGAGAGAAAGTGAGGTGTAGGTTTCGCTGCCATTAATAGTGCGAACCAATAATGTCAGCGAACGTTTTGACGATCTTTTAGCAGCGGTAACAATTTGGCGAAACATGTGCACACTGGCGACAGATTTTCCGTCTGCTTGCAAAATCACCATGCCGGCTTTTATGCCTTTTCTGGCCGCACTACTGCCGGGCGCCACGGCTTCCACATAAACCCCGACCTGGTCACTTCGCATCCCAATAGTATCGCGAAATGTCGCGCTGAGATCAGCCAGCGCCAAACCCGTTGCCTGCATGCTCGACGCACTGGGGCGCGGGTTTGCGGTTCCAACCGCGGTAAGAGGTTGCCCGGATCCCGCTTTGCCTGTGGCTTGCTCAAGGGTGCGTTCACTCGTCGGACGCTCGGCAATGAGAACCCTGATCTCGTTTTCAAAAATTTTATTGTCCCGCTCAATAACAAACCGCGCCTGCTCGCCAGGCCTCAACCCGGCAATCGTCCGGGTCGCTTCAACGGCGCTGCTGACGGTGACATCATTAATCCTTAAAATAATATCTTCCACCCGCAAGCCTGCCCGGTCGGCCGGACTGCCTGCGCCAATCGTCTCAATCGTCGCGCCGCTTCTGAAAATAACACCGGCCTTGTCCCGCTCGGCGTCGCGCATACTGGCACCCAAAAAGCCCCGGTTGATTTTGCCAAAACGGATTAAATCCGTAATGATATCTTCCGCCAAATCATGGGGAATAACAAATGCAATCCCGACACTGGCTCCGGTGGGCGAATATATGGCCGAGTTGACACCAATAACATTGCCGTGAAAATCAAATAAAGGGCCGCCAGAATTGCCCCTATTTACAGTGGCGTCCGTTTGCATATAATCAACAAAGGAACCCGAAGCGACACGCTCGCGACCAATGGCTGAAATAATACCAACACTAGAGGATTGGCCAATGCCAAACGGATTGCCAATGGCCAGCACCCAATCGCCGATACGCACTTTCTTGCCCTGGTGAAACACCACATAATCAAATTCCCGATTTGCTTCGATTTGCAAAACCGCCAGATCCGTTTCCCGGTCGGTTCCGATAATCTTGGCTTCAAATTCCTCGCCGCTGGCAAAATCCACCGTGATTTTACTGCCACCCTCAACAACATGAAAATTGGTAACAACCTTGCCGTCGCCCGTAACAATAAATCCCGA
>QIKS01000160.1 GCA_003233025.1 Hellea balneolensis
CACCGAAGGAGGTTCTAAAAACGGTAAAGCTTGCGCGGGCTTTGTCAGCTGGGGAATAACAGCTGCACCCGCCACAAATATGCCGCCAAACAAAAATACCCCAAAAGCCGTCATCATTTTTTTCATAGGTTTAATGTAGTACTCCCTCGCCGACAATTAAACCCCCAAGCTCATTTCCTGAGTAATTTTTAATGTCTGGGCGCGGGAGATAAAACCTTGAGTGAAAACGACAAAATCCCAGACTTAATCTGGGATTTTGCACTTATTTCAACCCGCAAACACCTGCGGCAAAACGAAAAAATTTAAACTTCGTCGGTTTCCTGCGCTGCGACGCGCGCGCGGTCGCCAGCGCCTTTTGCGCTTTCGTCGCGGTCAACGAATTCGATGACAGCCATGGGCGCATTGTCGCCGTAACGGTATCCGGCCTTTAACACACGGCAATAACCACCAGGGCGGTCTTTATAGCGCGGGCCTAAAGTATCGAACAATTTCTTGCTCATTTCTTTGTTGCGGGTGCGGGCAATGGCGATACGGCGAGAGCCAAGATCGCCATTTTTTGCCAATGTAATCAATTTTTCAACAAAAGGACGCAATTCCTTAGCCTTGGGCAAAGTCGTAACGATTTGCTCATGCTCAATCAAGCTTGAGGACATATTGGCGAACATGGCTTTGCGGTGCGAAGCTGTTTTGTTCAATTTGCGATGGGCAATGCGGTGGCGCATGGCGATATTCCTTATTTTATTACTTTAAAATCCGAACTTAAAACTGGTCGTCATATTTCTTGGCAAGCTCTTCAATGTTCTCAGGCGGCCAATTTGGCGCGTCCATACCCAGATGCAAACCCATAATTGCCAAAACTTCCTTGATCTCGTTCAAGGATTTGCGGCCAAAATTGGGGGTGCGGAGCATTTCTGCTTCTGATTTTTGAATAAGATCGCCAATATAGACGATATTATCATTTTTCAGACAATTGGCAGAACGCACGGAAAGCTCCAATTCATCCACTTTACGCAAAAGCGCCGGGTTGAAATCAAGCTCTGGTTTTTCTTCGCCGCGACCAATATCTTCAGGATCATCAAAGTTGACGAAAACCTGAAACTGGTCTTGCAAAATCCGCGCTGCAAAGGCAATCGCATCTTCGGGCGTCACGGCGCCGTTGGTTTCCACGTCAATAGTCAACTTGTCATAATCAAGCACTTGGCCCTCGCGAGTGTCTTCCACCCGGTAGGAAACCCGCTTGACCGGGCTATAAAGCGCATCAATGCTGATCAGGCCAATCGGCGCATCTTCGGGGCGCGACGTACTGGCTGCAACATAACCCTTACCTGTGGAGACGGTCAGTTCCATACGGATATCTGCACCTTCGTCCATCGTACAAATTACGTGCTCAGGGTTGAGGATTTCCACATCGGCAGTTTCTTCAATATCAGCACCCGTGACAGGGCCAGAACCGGTTTTCTTCAACAAGAGGCGCTTGGGGCCTTCCGCGTGCATCCGCACAGCAAGGCCTTTCAAATTAAGCACAATATTGGTGACGTCTTCCAAAACACCGGGAATAGACGTAAATTCATGCACAACACCGTCAATTTGAACGGATGTCACCGCAGCACCCTGTAAGGATGACAGCAATACCCGGCGCAGGGCATTACCAATGGTCATACCAAAGCCACGCTCAAGCGGCTCGGCAATTATCGATGCTTGACGTTCCGGATCACGGCCTGGTTCCACATCAGGGTTTATGGGGCGAATAAGCTCTTGCCAGTTTTTTTCAATCACGTTGAACCTCTTTAAAAAATAAAATCGAAGCTTGCGCTTCAGCTCTATGCCAAGCCGGAGTTAGACCCGACGGCGTTTGGGGGGACGACAACCATTATGGGGAATGGGGGTGACGTCACGAATTGTGGTAATGGTAAGCCCGGCAGCACCCAAAGCCCGTATCGCGCTTTCGCGTCCTGAACCGGGGCCGTTTACATTAACTTCCAGGGTTTGCATACCATGATCAGCGGCTTTACGGGCGGCTTCCTCGGCGGCCACTTGCGCGGCGTAAGGAGTTGATTTACGCGACCCCTTAAAGCCCATAGCACCAGCACTGCACCAGGCAATTGTATTGCCCTGGGCGTCTGTGATGGTAATCATGGTATTGTTAAAGGTAGAATTGACATGCGCAACACCAGCGGTGATGTTTTTGCGATCAGCGCGACGGACGCGACCCGGTTCTTTAGCCATCTGTGGGCGCTCCTATTTTTTCTTGCCGGCAATTGCTTTTGCCGGGCCTTTGCGCGTGCGCGCATTTGTGTGAGTGCGTTGCCCGCGAACAGGCAGGCCACGACGGTGGCGTATGCCTCTATAATTGCCCATATCCATCAGGCGTTTAACGTTCATGGAAAGCTGGCGGCGAAGATCACCTTCTACCAGCAAATCACCACCGGTAATCGCCTCACGGATTTGCAAAATTTCCGCGTCGGTTAAATCCTGAACACGGCGCTCACTGGCAATGCCAACGACTTCGCAAATTTGCTCGGATTTCACCTGGCCAATGCCGTGAATATATGTCAACGCGATAACAACGCGCTTATTTGTCGGTATATTTACACCTGCTATACGGGCCATCAGTGGCTCTCCTTAAATTTCAAATCGCTAAACTTGCTTGCTTTTATAGGCTCTCACATAGGGGAAAAGCGCGATGCCAGCGATAGATCCGCGAAAGCGGCTAGTTATATCCTTAACTTGGGCTAGGTCAACCATTCAAATGACCAAAACCCAAAAATTTCGTACCTTTTCCCTCACAGGGCTTAAGCACCAAATATCTTCTTCCAAAACGAAACCCTGGGCTTATGCCCCCCCTTGATATGCGCATCCAATACGGCCTTGATCGAAACCGAAACCGTCTCGATTTCCGCCAGGCCGTCAACTTCTGTCAATTTACCCTGTTTAGTATAAAAAGGCAGCAAAGGCGCGGTCTGTTTATTATAATTCTCCAGCCGGATTTTAAAGCTTTTTGGGTTATCATCCTTGCGGCCCTGTTCAGAAAACCGCTTCTTTACCCGTCCCGTCAATACATTATCGTCAACGCACAAGCGGATCACACTGTCCACATGTTGGCCCCGAGCCAGCAGGCTGGCATCAAGGGCTTTCGCTTGGGCGATGGTGCGCGGGAAACCGTCAAAAATAAAGCCGGGCGCTTGCTTGTTAGCGTCCAATTGTTCTTCAATGAGGGCGATAACGATTTCATCAGAGACCAGATCGCCCCGGTCCATAATCCCGGCGACTTTCTTGCCAAGGTCAGACCCTGACGCGCGCGCCGCACGCAGCATATCGCCCGTGGCCAGCTGGATAAACCCGTGAGCTTTCGTAATAATTTTAGCTTGTGTGCCTTTACCCGCCGCAGGGGGGCCAAACAGGACAATATTCATATTGCCCCTCCCTAACGTTTTCGCCGCCGACCCATACGGGATTTTTTAATCAAACCCTCATATTGGTGAGCAACCAGATGGGACTGCACTTGTGCCACCGTATCCAAAGTCACAGAAACAACAATGAGCAGCGACATACCGCCGATCAGCATGGCCACACTCGGCGGGATATTGCTGTTTTGGGAAATGATATATTCCGGCATAACACAAACAAAAGCCACATAAAATGCGCCAATGAATGTCAAACGGTTCAGCACATAGGACAGGTATTCCGCCGTGCGCGCACCGGGCCGAATGCCGGGCAAAAACCCGCCATGTTTGCGCAGATTATCCGCCGTATCCTCTGGCTTGAAAACATAAGGCACATAGAAGAAACAAAAGAAGACAATCAACAGGGCATAAAGCGTCAAATACAGAGGCGAACCATAACCGGTCAGGGACAAAAATCCGCGCAACCAGCCCGGCCCGTCCGCCACCATCAAACCGCCAGCCGTCGCAGGCAGCAACAAAAGAGATGAAGCAAAAATCGGTGGAATAACACCGGCTGCATTTAGCTTAAGCGGCAAGAAAGAACTATCGCCGCCAAACATTTTCCCGCCCGCCACTTGTCGTTTGGGGTATTGGACAAGCAAGCGGCGTTGCGCTCGTTCTACAAAAACAATCAAAACGGTCAAAGCAATGGCCATAACAATAACCACCAACATCAACGTGCCCGATAAGGAACCCGTCCGGTTCAGATTAAAGGTTTGAAAAATCGCCTTGGGCAGCTCGGCGACAATACCGGCCAAAATAATCAGCGATACGCCATTACCAATGCCGCGCGCCGTCACTTGCTCGCCGAGCCACATCAAGAACATGGTGCCCCCGACCAGCGTAATCACAGCCGTCGCTTCGAAAAACGGGCCAGGATTGATGACAAAACCCTGAGATTGCAGCAATCGGGCAATACTATAGGCCTGAAACGCAGCCAAAAACACCGTCAGATAGCGGGTATATTGATTGATTTGTTTGCGGCCCTGTTCGCCGTCTTTATCTAAAGCCTTGAGGCTGGGCACCGAGCCTTTCATCAATGTCATGATGATAGAAGCGGTAATATAAGGCATCACATTGAGCGCAAAAACCGCCATACGTTCCACGGCCCCACCGGCAAACATGTTCATCCGGGTTAGCAATCCGCCGCCGCCGCCGCCCGAACCGCCCGCCGCAAATACTTGGCTATAGGCGGCCATATCAATGCCGGGAACGGGAATAAATGTACCGATGCGGTAAACAACCAAAACCATCAGCGTAAACAAAAGCCGCTTTTGCAGCTCTTTGGCTTTGCCAAAGGTGCCAAAGCTCAGATTTTGCGCAAATTGTTCTGATGCTGACGCCATCATTTTTCCTTTTGAGATTAAATGCAGGCCAAGGCATTTAACATGCCCATGCGACCCACACTCATTTTATTTTTTCGCGGCGATTAAAGCCTTTGCTTGTCCAAGCCAATCATCATTGATGATATTGTTTTTCAACTCCAGCTTCTCGTCAAGCTCAGCAATTTTCTTCGCAGTTAATTTAGTTATCTGTAGATAGGTAGTGATACCCTCTTGCGCAAGACGCTTGGCAAAAACCGGGCCGACGCCGCTGATTTTTGTCAAATCATCTGCTGCTTCAACCTTTTTTGCTGCTGCTTTAGGAGCCGCTTTTTTTGGCTCAGCTTTCTTCGCAGTCGGCTTCTTAGGTTCAGCTTTTTTCGCTTCTGGCTTTTTTGGTGCAACTTTCTTCGCGGCAGGTTTCTCCGCTTTGGCTTCTTTCTCAGGCTTGCCTTTAACCAGCTCAACCGAACCTTTAGCTTTTTCAACGATTTTAGTCGCGCCTGCAGTTGCGCCGGTAACTTTCAAATTAACCGCGGCGCTCAGCTTCCCTTCGCCGATAAGACGCACGCCGTCATGGGCACGGCGAATAACACCAGCAGCGACAAGCGCGCTCGCATCGATGTCTTTTTTGACATCCAAAACACCTGCGTCAATAGCCTGTTGCAAGCGACGGATAGACAGCTCGGCAAATTTCTTGCGGTTTGGCTTGTTAAACCCACGCTTTGGCAAACGCATATAAATCGGCATTTGACCGCCTTCATAGCCGCCAATCGTTACGCCTGAACGCGATTTTTGACCCTTAACGCCCCGGCCACCGGTTTTACCCTTGCCCGAGCCGATACCACGGCCAATGCGCTTACGTGCTTTGGTTGCGCCCGGATTGTCACTTAATTCATTTAAACGCATGATCTTTTCCTTAAGAACTTTATTCGTCAAAACGGCCCAGCGGGCTATTTTTCAACAATTGCCACCATATGAGCCACTTTGCGGATCATTCCGCGCACAGACGGCGTATCTTCCAATGTCCGTTGCTTGCCAATACGGCCCAAGCCCAAACCCACCAGCGTTGCGTGCTGATCTTTAGGGCGGCGTATCGAACTGCCGGTTTGGCGAACGGTTAGTGTTTTTTTCTTCTCAGCCATGATTATCTCTTACTCTATGCTTCCGCTGCCGCTTCGGGCGACGAAGCACCGTCTTGACGACGGCTAACCAGATCGCCAACTTTTTTGCCGCGCTTGGCAGCAATTGTCCGAGGGCTTTCTTGAACCTTGAGCGCATCAAATGTCGCCCGCACCATGTTATAAGGGTTGGACGAACCCGTTGATTTCGTCACCACATCTTGAACACCTAATGTTTCAAGAACGGCGCGCATCGGGCCACCGGCAATCACGCCCGTCCCCGGAGGGGCAGCACGCAAAATAACTTTACCAGCACCGTGACGGCCTTTGCAATCATGGTGCAATGTCCGGCCTTCACGCAGAGGTACGCGGATCATGCTTTTCTTGGCAACTTCCGTCGCCTTGCGAATAGCTTCCGGCACTTCGCGGGCTTTACCCTTGCCAAAGCCAACCCGGCCTTTTTCATCACCAACAACCACCAAAGCAGCAAAACCCATACGGCGTCCGCCTTTTACGGTTTTTGCCACACGGTTAATATGGACAAGCTTGTCAACAAATTCATTATCTTCATCGCGGTCACGTCCACCACGTCTATTATCATCACGGCGAGCCATACAGCCTCCTAAAACTCTAGTCCGGCCTTACGGGCCGCATCGGCCAGGGCTTTCACCCGGCCATGAAACAAATAGGCACCACGGTCAAAAATCACCGTTTTAACGCCTGCTTTCTTCGCACGCTCAGCAATGAGCGCACCCAATTTTTGCGCAGCTTCAACATCGCTGCCTTTGCCCTTATGAGCTTTTTCCAAAGTCGACGCGGACGCCAAAGTTGTCCCTTTAAGGTCATCAATGATTTGCACAGAAATGTTTTTTGAACTGCGAAACACAGACAGGCGCGGACGACCATTTGCGTTTTTCTTTAACCGGCGGCGCACCCGCGCGGCACGATTTTGCATTTTTTCTCTAGCGCTTTTCATGATTACTTCTTCTTACCTTCTTTAGAGCGTACATATTCGCCAACATAACGAACACCTTTGCCTTTATAAGGCTCCGGTTTTCTAAAGCTGCGAATTTCCGCTGCTACTTGTCCAACTTTTTGTTTATCAATGCCCGAAATATTAATTTCCGTCGCCTTGGGAACAACAATGTTCACCCCTTCCGGCACTGCATAATTAACCTCATGGGAGAAACCAAGCTGCAAGCTCAATGAGGAGCCCTTCATTTGCGCCCGATAACCAACCCCGCGAAGCTCCAGGTTTTTACTAAACCCGTCAACAACGCCTTCGATTAGGTTTGAAACCATTGTGCGAGACATACCCCACAAAGCACTGGCTTGCTTATCACCGGCAGGCGCAATTATAAATTGGTCGCCCTCCAACTTGCCGGCGATTAACTTGTGCAGGGTAAAGGCAAGCTCGCCCTTTGGCCCTTTAACGCTCACTTTTTGTCCGTCCTGTGTCAAGGTGACACCGGCGGGAACTGTGATCGATTTTTTTCCAATTCTTGACATATCCGCGCTCCCCTTACGAAACTTGGCAGAGAATTTCACCGCCAACATTTTCCTTGCGGGCAACATCGTCAGACATCACACCTTTAGGTGTTGACAGGATGGCAATTCCCAACCCGTTGCGAATTTGTGGCAGGCTTTTAACCGAAGAATAAACACGGCGGCCCGGCTTGGACACACGTTGAATCTCCTGGATTACAGGCGCACCTTCAAAATATTTAAGCTCGATTTCAAAGTTTTTAAAACCGTCTTTCTCAATGGCAGCATAACCGCGAATATAACCTTCGCTAACCAAAACATCGAGCACACGGCCCCTAAGATTTGAAGCCGGCGTTTGGCATTTGGATTTACCACGCATTAACGCGTTTCTAATCCGTGTGAGCATATCTCCGAGAGGATCACTAAATGACATGTCTTCCCCCTACCAACTTGACTTTACAAGGCCCGGTAACAGACCTTGCGAACCCAGTTCGCGCAGGGCGATCCGGGACATTTTCATTTTGCGGTAATAGCCACGCGGACGCCCGGTTACCAGACAACGATTGCGCACACGCGACGGTGCAGAATTGCGCGGCAATTGTGACAGCTTAATCTGGGCAGCGAACCGTTCCTCGACGGGCAGTTCCGTATTGCGGGCAATTGCTTTTAATGCCTGACGCTTGGCGGCAAATTTTACCACCAATTTTTGTCTTTTTAAATTTCGCTCAACCGAGCTTACTTTAGCCATTCTTTTCTCCTTGTGCGCGAACCTTTAGCCAGCCCGCTTTGCCTGCTGCGTTAGTTTGATTTTGTTTCCCTAAAAGGAAAATCAAACTCTGCCAGCAGTGCCTTTGCTTCTTCATTTGTCTTGGCGGAAGTACAGACAACAACGTCCATACCGCGAATACTGTCGACTTTATCATAGTCGATTTCGGGGAATACGATATGCTCTTTCAAACCCATGGCAAAATTGCCATTGCCGTCAAAGCTCTTATTGTTCAGCCCGCGAAAATCCCGAACCCGTGGCAAAGCCACATTGGTCAAACGGTCGATAAATTCATACATGCGCTCCCGGCGCAATGTCACCTTGGCACCGATAAGCATGCCGTCGCGAAGTTTAAACCCGGCAATCGAGTTTTTCGCTTTGGTACCCAAAGGCTTCTGCCCGGCAATCAGCTCCAGATCGCTCAAAGCAGATTTAATTTTTTTGCTGTCACCAACGGCTTCGCCGACACCCATATTGATAACAATTTTGGTGATTTGCGGGATTTGCATCTCATTGGTATAGCCAAATTTCTCACGCAATTTAGCGCGTGTTTTCTCGCGGTAGCGCTTGGCAAGCCGAGGTTCATAATTACTTGTCATCGATCACTTCTCCTGATCGTTTTGCCACGCGGACTTTTTTCCCGTCTTTCAAGACTTTAAAACCAACCCGCGTCGGTTTGCCGTCTTTGGGATCCAAATGGGCAACAGTGGAAACATGAATAGGGGCTTCAAACTGCTTGATGCCACCTTCTGGATCGGCTTGAGACGGCCGCACATGGCGCTTGACCATGTTAACGCCAGCAACAAGCACGCGGTTTTCTTTGTTGAAAACCTTCAAAACTTCGCCTTTTTTGCCCTTGCCGTTCTTTAAAGAACCGGACATGACCTGGACATAATCGCCCTTTTTAATCTTGGCAGCCATTACAAAACCTCCGGAGCCAATGAGATGATTTTCATATGGTTCTTGGCGCGAAGTTCACGCGGAACCGGGCCAAAAATCCGAGTGCCCATCAACTCACCACTATTACTAACCAAAACCGCAGCATTGCTATCAAAGCGAATAACACTGCCGTCGCGGCGCTGAATATCCTTGCGAACGCGCACGACAACTGCCCGGCGCACTTCACCTTTTTTTACTTTACCGCGCGGAATTGCTTCCTTGATGGAGACAACAATTGTGTCACCAACACTGGCATAACGACGACGGGAACCGCCCAGCACTTTAATGCACTGCACACGGCGTGCGCCTGAATTGTCGGCGACTTCCAAATTGGACTGCATTTGTATCATAATAAGCCTCTTTAGCGGTGATTAGCCTTTAGGAGCGCTAGCGAATTAACCGCTAATCACTTCCCACCGTTTTAATTTCGATTTTGGCGGACACTCACGAATTTGGACATTTTCGCCGGTTTTATGGGTGTTTTGCTCATCATGAGCATGGTATTTTTTCGATTTACGCAATGTCTTTTTCAACAAAGGATGCAAATAAGTCCGGTCAACCCGAACCACGATTGTCTTATCCCCTTTGTCGCTGACGACAACGCCTTGTAATATCCGTCTTGGCATGAGTTATTCCTTATTTCTTCGCTTGTTGGGCAGTTTTTTGCTCGCCCAAAATCGTTTTAATCCGGGCAATATCGCGACGGACAACACGAAACCGTCCTGTCTTCTCCAACTGGCCAGTGGCCTGTTGAAAGCGCAAATTAAATTGCTCTTTCTTCAGCTTCAAAAGCTCTTCTGAAAGCTGATCTTCGCTCATTGCCCGTGCATCTGTTGCATTCATGGTTTTACTCTATTCTTCTCTTTACGTGCCCGGGGACTGCTCGCCCGGCCTTGTAACAATTTTACATTTTATCGGCAGCTTGGCCGCACCCAAAGTCAGGGCCTCGCGCGCAACTGCGTCGCTCACCCCGTCAATTTCAAACATGATCCGGCCTGGCTTAACCTTGGCAGCCCAAAATTCAACCGAACCCTTACCTTTACCCATCCGAACTTCGGTTGGTTTCTTGGTGACGGGAACATCAGGGAAAATTCTGATCCATACCCGGCCAGCCCGTTTCATATGGCGGGTAACCGCCCGGCGTGTCGCCTCGATTTGGCGCGCTGTCACCCGGCTAGGCTCAAGGGCTTTGAGACCGTAAGATCCGAAGTTGAGGGCCGTGCCACCTTTGGCAACACCCTTGATCCGGCCCTTATGGGCTTTGCGGAATTTTGTCCGTTTTGGCTGTAACATTTGCTCGTCTCTCTATTGTCTTTAAGCGCGCGCGCGACCGGCTTGCGGTGGGCGGCCTTTGCCTTGCTGTCCACCACGGCCAGGGCCGCCGCGTCCATCAGATGCATTCATGCGTTTTTCCTGGGCGTAAGGGTCATGTTCCATGATCTCGCCCTTATTAATCCAAACTTTAATGCCGATAATGCCCATGGCCGTCATGGCGCGGGCCGTACCGTAATCGATATCAGCGCGCAAAGTATGTAACGGCACACTGCCTTCTTGATACTGCTCGATGCGGGCGATTTCTGCTCCGCCCAAACGACCACCAACTTTCATTTTACAGCCAATAGCGCCCATGCGCATGGCAGACTGCAATGTCCGCTTCATGGCCCGGCGATAAGAAACCCGGCGCTCAAGCTGCTGGGCAATGCTGTCGGCGACAATATTGGCATCGACTTCAGGCTTGCGAACTTCAACTAAATTTAAGAATACCTCACAATCAACCATATTGGTCAATTTCTTGCGCAGCACTTCAATATCCCCGCCCTTTTTACCGATCACAACACCCGGTCTGGCCGTGTAAATCGTGATGCGACATTTTTTGTGAGGACGCTCGATGATCACCCGTGAAATGGAAGCACTTTTCAACTCTTCAAAGATGAAATTACGCATGGCCAAATCTTGGTGCAACAAATCACCGTAATCGGATGCATTGGCGTACCAACGGGATTCCCATGTGCGGTTAATACCGAGGCGAAGCCCGATTGGATTAATCTTCTGACCCATTATGCAGCCTCCTCTTCTTGCACACGCACGATAATAGTAAGCTCGGAAAACGGCTTGAGTATCTTGGCACCGCGCCCACGCGCCCGTGCGCGAAACCGCTTCATGACCAGGTTTTTGCCGACATAAGCTTCTGCGACAATCAAACTGTCCAGATCAAGCCCGTGATTATTTTCCGCATTTGAAGCCGCAGAATACAGACATTTGTAAACGTCTTTAGCAATACGTTTGCGGCTAAATGTCAGATCGTCCAGTGCAGTTTGCACTTTCTTACCCCGGATCATTTGCGCAACCAGATTAAGCTTTTGCGGGCTTGTGCGCAACATGCGCAATTTCGCCATGGCCTCATTGTCCGCAACGCGGCGTGTATTTTTCTTCGATGACATAGCTAGCTCCGCTTCACTTTCTTGTCCGCACCGTGGCCGTAATACGTCCGCGTTGGGGCAAATTCGCCAAGCTTATGCCCAACCATATCCTCATCAATGATAACCGGAATGAACTTATGACCATTGTGCACCTGAAATGTCAGGCCGACAAATTGCGGCATAACCGTCGAGCGACGCGACCAGGTTTTGATCGGCTTTTTGCGCCCCTCAGCATGACTGGCATCGGCTTTTTTAAGCAGATATCCGTCAACAAATGGGCCTTTCCATACAGAACGTGGCATATTACTTCACCCTATCTTTTCTTCTTCGCGTGACGCGAACGAATGATAAATTTATCAGTTGATTTATTGGAACGCGTGCGCGCCCCTTTGGTTGGCTTGCCCCACGGGGTCACCGGATGGCGACCACCGGACGTCCGACCTTCACCACCACCATGGGGATGATCGACCGGGTTCATGGCCACGCCGCGCACTTGCGGGCGCTTGCCCAGCCAACGTTTGCGGCCAGCTTTACCCAAATTAATATTCATATGATCGGGGTTTGAAACCGCGCCGACACTTGCCATACAGGTTTGGTGGATCATCCGCATTTCACCAGATTTAAGCCTCACTTGCGCATAGCCACCGTCGCGGCCAACAAGCTGGGCATAGGTTCCGGCAGAGCGAGCAATCTGGCCACCCTTGCCAGGCTTCATTTCAATATTGTGAATGATCGTACCCACTGGCATTGAGCGCAAAGGCATAGCATTGCCCGGCTTTACATCAACGCTTTCGCCCGCAATAACGCTGTCGCCTTCGGCGAGGCGCTGCGGCGCAAGGATATAAGCTTTTTCGCCGTCACTATATTCAATCAAGGCAATAAATGCCGTGCGGTTAGGATCGTATTGCAGGTTTAACACGGTCGCTGGAATATCAAATTTACGGCGCTTAAAATCAACAATCCGGTAGGCTTGCTTATGACCACCACCTTGACGACGCATGGTGATACGGCCCAAATTATTGCGGCCACCTTTCTTGGACTGACCCTCAGTCAGCGCCTTCTCCGGCTTGCCTTTATAAAGGGCAGAGCGGTCAACCTGCACCAAAGCCCGGCGGCTTGGGGAGGTCGGATTAAATGTCTTTAACGCCATCTCTTAACTCCTACAGACCCGTGGCCAAATCAATTGTGTCACCGTCTTTGAGGGTCACAATTGCTTTTTTGATCGATTTGCGTTTGCCAGGGATACCGCGAAAACGCTTGGTTTTTCCCTTCATGCGCAAAGTATTTACGGCCGTGACGCTGACTTTAAACAAAGTCTCGACGGCTTCTTTAATCTCTGGTTTCGTCGCCGTTAACGGCACTTCGAAAATCACCTGATTATGCTCGGAAATAATCGTCGATTTTTCCGTGATAATCGGGCTAACGATTGTATCATAATGACGGGCGCTTACACTCATTTTAAACGAGCCTCCAAATCAGAAACGGCTTGCGTGGTCAAAACCAATTTATGACGGCGAAGAATGTCATAAACATTGGCACCAACACTCGGCAATATATCGAGGTTAGGGATATTACGAGCCGCTTTGGACAGATTTTCGTCCAGATTAACGCCGCCAATAATCAAACCATTTTCAACACCAAGCTTGCCGAGGGATTTCTTAAGATCCGCCGTCTTTGGCGCCTTCATGGCCGCCTCATCAATAATGATCAACTCGCCAGACTTAACCTTGGCCGACAAAGCATGGCGCAGCGCAAGGGCGCGCACTTTCTTTGGCAGGCCGTGGGCATGGGAACGAACGCGCGGGCCGTGAGCTTTACCACCACCTCGAAATTGGGACACCGAACCATTACCGTGACGGGCCGTACCGCCGCCTTTTTGACTGCCAATCCGCTTGGTGGTTTTGGAAACGTCACCACGTTCCTGGGTGAAATGGTTGCCCGCCTGACGCTTGGCCAATTGGTAACGCACCATGCGGTGCAGGATATCCTTACGCGGCTCCAAGCCAAATACGGCCTCATCCAAGGTCACAGACCCGGATTTCTTAGCTGCTAATGTTGTAACATCAACCTTCATGATTATGCTTCCTCACCTGATGCTTTTGTATCTTTAAGCATTTTTGCCGCCAAATCTTTATCGACCTGGGCACGAGGTGCCGCGCCGCCGATCATCTCTTTGGCTTGCGCCACCCATTCTTCTTTCGCGAAGATACCAGGCTTGCCGATTTTTTCTTCAAGTTCAGTTATTTGCTCTGCTGACAAAGAGGCCAATTGGGTCAGCGTGGTCACATCCGCCGCTGCCAAAACTTCTTCGCCCTTGGGGCCGATACCGTCAACCAGAATAACCGCGTCAACAAAATCAGCGGCAGGCGCCGCTTTCTCAGCTTTCGGTGCAGGTTTTTCCTCAGCTACAGCTGCGGTAAATTTACCTGGCAATGGCAGATCATCCACTTTTACGCCTTTAATCGCGTCGCGAATTTCAACCCATGAACCTTTAGAACCCGGCACGCCGCCTTGAACCAAAATCAGGCCTTCTGCGACGTCGGTGCGCACAATCTCGATATTTTGCGTTGTCACCCGAACCGCGCCCATATGGCCGGCCATTTTCTTGCCCTTAAACACTTTACCCGGATCTTGACACTGACCGGTTGAGCCGTGAGAGCGATGAGAAATAGACACACCGTGGGTCGCCCGAAGGCCGCTAAAATTATGACGCTTCATAGCGCCTGCGAAACCCTTACCGATGCTGACACCGGCAATATCCACTTTTTGACCAACAACAAAATGGTCGGCGCTCATGACAGAGCCAATATCTATAAAGCCGTCTTCGACCACGCGAAATTCAACCAATTTCTTCTTCGGCTCAACCTTCGCCTTGGCGAAACGTTCGCGTTCTGCTTTCGAAACCCGCTTTGGTTTCGCTGCGCCCGCACCCATTTGCAAAGCGGTATAACCGTCACGCTCCTGGGTTTTTTGCGCCACGACCTGACAGCCCTCAAGGGCCAATACGGTCACAGGAACATGAGAACCATCTTCAATAAAGACACGGGTCATGCCCAATTTTTTGGCCACAAGACCAGAGCGTT
Organism: Hellea balneolensis; assembly: GCA_003233025.1. Taxonomy (GTDB): domain Bacteria; phylum Pseudomonadota; class Alphaproteobacteria; order Caulobacterales; family Maricaulaceae; genus Robiginitomaculum_A; species Robiginitomaculum_A balneolensis_A. The sequence goes on from QIKS01000160.1 coordinate 14,580, forward strand.
GTCTAAGAGTTTGCACGACCTTACGCCCCCAACTTAATTTCAACATCCACACCCGCAGCCAGATCAAGCTTCATCAGCGCATCAACGGTTTGCGGTGTTGGATCAACAATATCCAACATTCTTTTGTGGGTACGAATCTCAAACTGCTCACGTGATTTTTTGTTCACGTGCGGCGATCTATTGACCGTAAATTTTTCAATCCGGGTCGGCAGCGGAATAGGCCCACGAACTTGCGCGCCTGTGCGTTTTGCCGTTGCCACAATCTCCTGGGTCGAATGATCCAGAATGCGGTGGTCAAAAGCCTTTAACCGGATGCGTATATTTTGACGTTCCATAATCTTTAGTCCAAATTCGCTTTAACAATAAAGGGCCAACAACTGTCGACCCATATTTCCTACTTAACTCTTACTCGACGATCTTTGATACGACACCGGCGCCAACTGTGCGGCCACCTTCGCGGATGGCGAAGCGGAGGCTTTCTTCCATGGCGATGGGG
>QIKS01000241.1 GCA_003233025.1 Hellea balneolensis
CTCTCCTATTTCTACAGCTGTCAAAACCACGGATGAAGGGAGAGCCAATACAACAACCCTCACCAATGATGCGCACCTATTCTTGCCCGTAGAAGCTAATACCATCTACGGCTTTACAATGACTATTTTGCATAGTGGCTCCAGTCAGGCCGACTCTAAAATATCATTTACGGCACCTGCCAATGCAGAATTAGCGTGGACATGGGACAATGATAGTCCATTTGCGATAAGGGACAGCCTAAATACTATTAGAATGGTCTCCACAGCCTCTTCTAACCGAATAGGAACATTTCTTGGCGTTCTTACTGTTGGGGATATTGCCGGGGTGTTACGATTGCTCTGGGCACAAAATACATTACGTTCAACTCCTACTGTTTTTGCAAAAGGTACTTACATAAAACTTGTCAAATTGTAAGCTTGCGCCCCCCTCATAAAACTGCTCAAAAGAGCAATGGCCATTACATTCATCACACACACCGACTGTCTGGGTCATTTGGGACAGAAAAATTATGAAGAAACCCCCAAACGACTAGAAGTCGTTTTGACCGCCTTAAAGCGCTTAGACGGCAATTGGGTTGACGCACCGTTGGCGAAGAATGAAGATTTGTTACGCGCCCACCCTCAGAGCCATATTGATAAAATGCTGCAATCCGTTGCGCCGGATCACTGCGTTGAATTAGACTATGACACGGCGCTCGACACCCATACCGCCAAGGCCATTTCACGCGCCGTTGGCGCAGTTTGCCGGGCGGTTGACGGGGTTTGCACGGGTGAATTCGCACAAGCATTTTGCGCCGTGCGCCCACCCGGCCACCACGCAGAACCAGAGCGGGCTATGGGGTTTTGTTATTTCTCCGCCATTGCAATCGCCGCCTTTCGCGCCCGGCAAGTTCATAATGTCGAGCGCGTCGCTGTCATAGATTTCGATGTCCATCACGGCAATGGCACCCAGGCTTGCCTGGAAGGCAAAGAGGGTTTTTATGTTGGCTCCATTCACCAACACCCCCATTATCCAAATACAGGCACGGAGGTTGACACACCAAATATTCGCAACATCCCCCTGCCAGGCGGGACAAGCGCAAAACATTGGTGGCAAGAATATAATGATAAAATCATCAAAGACATCCACGCTTTCAAACCGGGTCTCATTCTGGTTTCAGCCGGGTTTGACGCCCACCGCGACGATCCGCTGGGCGAATTTAATCTCACCGAAGACGATTATTCCGCCCTCGCTCAACAGCTGTCATCACTGGCCAACACCTATGCAAATGGCCGGTTAGTTAGCGTGTTGGAGGGCGGTTATAATATGGAGGCTTTGGCAAATTCCACTGTCGCCTATGTCAACGCTCTATGAGCAACCCCCCGCCCCCTTATGCTTTGTTTATTCGCGGCAGCGACAAAGAGATATTCGCCCTCTCCGACAAGCTCGGCTTTGAGATGGACATGCAGGCTTTGGCCGTTTCCGTGTTTGAAGACGGCCCCGGCATGATGCATGTCCAAGCCTTATTTAACACACGACAAGCCGCAAAAACCTGTCTAAGCACTCTCGATGTAAGCGGGCTTGAGCATTTCATCACCCAATTGCCCGACGAAAACTGGACGGCAAAAAGCCAAGCTGGCCTGCCGCCATTACGCGCCGGACGGTTTTTCATCTATGGGGCGCACGACGCCAAAAATATCCCCCCGGACGCACCCTTCCCCGTCCAGATCGGGGCTGGCATGGCTTTTGGCACCGGCCATCATGCCACGACACTCGGCTGTCTTTTGGCCTTTGAAGAACTGCTCAAAACATGCACGCCCAAACGCATACTCGATTTGGGCTGCGGCTCAGGCTTGCTGGCCATCGCCGCGGCCAAAGCCTTGGGACGCACCGTTCTGGCAACGGATATTGACCAAGACGCCGTTATTGTTACTCGCCAAAACGCCCAAATTAACGGCGTAAAAAACCTGCTGCAAGTCCGCCGGGTGGACGGCATTGAAGCGGTTCAAAATCTTGACCTCATCTTTGCCAATATTCTGGCCCAGCCTCTGATCGTACTCGCCCCCGACATCGCCCAAGGCCTTGCCAAAGGCGGCATGCTGATTCTCGCTGGCCTGCTCGATGAGCAAACAGACGCCGTATTGGCCGCCTATCAAGCCCAAAATTTGAGCATTATCCGCCAAGTAAGTCTCGAAGGTTGGACAATACTCACCCTTATCAAGGCATAAAAAAACCACCTTGGCGAAACCAAAGTGGTCGTTTAGGGAAAATAGCGGCACCCTGCGTATGGATGCTCTGCTCAGTGCTCTTACAGCGCTCTACGAGCGCGCCGCTGTGCTCTGGCAACCCGACGCAGTAAAAACGCGTTGAGGTTTCCAGAATTACGGCGTGGCGCCCATGAAATATCTGTTTTAACACTGGCTATATCCTGTGGATTAAAATGTTTAGCCATGTCGATCTCCTTTTCATTGCCTGCTTCACAATTGAATTCAGGTCTTTCGTCTCAAGCTTCATATGGGAAAATAACCCCTAATGAGTAGTGCTGATATTGCATTTTTGATATGCATTTTTGCATATTAACACTTGTTAACTAATTTATTATGCAAACCTAACCTCATTGCAGTTTATCAAAAACACGCGTAAACTGACCAAAATCGCAGACAGGAAATATGATGATACAAAATTTTGATGTCCAGGGCGGCCCGCAATGGGGGCAGGAAAATTTGCCCAAATTAAGAGCAAAACTAAAAGAGATGGGCCTGGACGGTTTTTTGGTGCCCCATGAGGATGCCTATAACAATGAATATCTACCAGACTGCAATGAGCGCCTCATGTGGGCCAGCGGCTTTACCGGCTCTGCGGGTGCGGCGGTGGTCTTAGCCGACAAGGCCGCCATGTTTGTCGATGGCCGCTACACACTACAAGTAAGAACGCAAGTAGACGAAAAACTGTTCAGCTATGAAAGGCTTGAAGACGCAGGTATGGCCGCGTGGCTGGGCGCGCACGCAGGCGGGCTTAATATCGGTTACGATCCCCATCTCCATAGCCCCACCGCCCTTGCCCATCTGCGCAAAACCGTAAAAAGCGCGGGCGGGCAGCTTACCCCTCTCAGCCAGAACCCTATCGACCAGGCATGGCAAGACCGCCCGCCTGCGCCCAAAGCGAAATTTACCGTCCAGCCTTTAGAATTGACCGGACGTGACCACGCCGAAAAGCGCGCCCATATCGCAAAGGCGATGAGTGACAAAGGTGCCGATTGCGCCGTCATCACCGCCCCCGCCTCCATTGCATGGCTGCTCAATATCAGAGGCGGCGATGTCATGTGCTCCCCTCTGCCCCTGGCCAGCTTGATTTTGCACGCAGGGGGCATGGCGGAAATTTTTGCCGATCCTGACAAAATCACCGACGAGATCCGCGCCCATTTCGGCAATCATATTTCCGTCAGCCCCGAGGATAAATTTGCCGAAAGGCTCGCCGAATTTAGCGGCAAAACCGTCATGGTTGACCCGGCCCAATCCTCCAGTTTTATCTTCGATACCTTACAAAAGCACGGCGCAGAAATCTTACGCAGTCTTGACCCTGTCGCCTTGCCCAAAGCCTGTAAGAATAAAGCGGAAATCGCCGGAACCACTGCGGCTCATATCCGCGACGGCGCAGCATTGACGGAGTTTTTGCACTGGCTCGACACCGAAGCCCAAGACGGAAGTGCCGATGAGATTACTGCCGCTCAAGCCTTGGAAAAATTTCGCCACGACACGGGCGTGCTGAAAGATTTAAGCTTTGAAAGCATTTCCGGAGCCGGCTCAAACGGCGCTATTGTCCACTACCGGGTCAGCAAAGCAACCGTCAAAAAGCTCGAAATTGGCAGCCTGTATCTCATTGATAGCGGCGGGCAATATCTCGACGGCACCACCGATGTCACCCGCACGGTGGCTATCGGAGAGCCAAGCGCAGAAATGCGCACATGCTTTACCCTGGTTCTAAAAGGCCATATCGCCCTGTCCGTTGTCCGCTTTCCCAAGGGCACCACCGGACACGCCCTGGACGCCGTAGCCCGCACGGCCCTTTGGGCGCACGGGTTGGATTATGACCACGGTACGGGCCACGGGGTTGGCGCATATCTCGGCGTTCATGAAGGCCCGCAGCGCATTGCCAAAACGCCCAGCGATATCCCCTTGCAGCCCGGCATGATTGTCTCCAATGAACCTGGTTATTATAAAACTGGCGGCTTTGGTATTCGCATCGAAAACCTGCAATATGTCACGGGGCCTGCGCCGATCAAAAACGGGGAACGCGACATGATGGGTTTTCATACCCTGACATTGGCCCCGATTGACAAAAACCTCATCGTCAAAGACATGCTCAGCGAGGCGGAAATCAAATGGCTCGACGAGTATCACGCTCGCGTCTTAACCCAAATCCAGCCATTGGTGGGCGCAATAACCGCCAAATGGCTGGCGGCAGCATGTGCGGCGCTTTAATAAAGCTTTGAAATCATAGGCCCGGCTATTGCGTCCCGGCTTGCAGAACGCTCTGGGCTTTTGCCATCAAGGCACCGCTGTTGGATTTCATCTTGGTGAATATGGATATGATGCGCTCGATATCTTCTTTGGTATGGGACGCGGACAAGCTGATGCGCAAAAGCGAGCTTGATTGCGGGGTTCCGGGCGGAACGGCGAGGTTCACATATAGACCATTTTCCAACAGCCAATTCCATTCTGTCGCTGCAAGGACTTCATTGGGCCGACGGATCGCGATGATCGGGCCAGCGCCGGCGCATAAATCAAATCCAAGCGCCTTAAGCCCGCTGTGTAATTGTGCGGCGCGCTCGGCCAAGGCGGTGCGCAAATTTGGCATGCTGGCGATCTTGTCAAGGGCGGCCCGGGCGGCGGCAATATTGGAAGGGGTCGGTGAGGCGGTGAACATATAGGCACGCATGGCTTTGCGGGTAATTTCGAAGTTTTTGTGCCGCGACAAACAAAACCCGCCGATGGAGGCCAGGCTTTTGGAGAATGTACCGCTGATAAAATCAACCTTGTCCAATACGCCCTCGGCTTGCGCCAAACCACAGCCGGTTTCGCCGAAAATACCAAAGGAATGAGCTTCATCAATATAAAGATAGGCACCGTGGCGGGCGCAAACCTCAACAAATTCGGCGATCGGGGCTTTATCGCCAAACATGGAATACATGCCTTCGATAACCACCAAAGCAATGCCGTCTTTAATCTCCCCTTGCCGGGTCAGGCGCTTATCCAAATCTGCCGGTGAATTATGGCGAAACCGGATGGTCGGGGCGGCGCTCAAGCGGCAGCCATCAATGATGCAAGCATGGCTGTCCGCGTCGATAAACAGCACGTCCTTCGGCCCGGCCAAAGTGGCAATGGCGGCCAAATTGGTTTGGTATCCGGTGGAGAAAACAATGGCGCTGGCCATGCCCGTATGGGCGGCCAAAGCATTTTCCAAATCCACATGTTCTTCGTAAGAGCCATTGGCAATGCGGCTGCCGGTTGTGCCGGTGCCGTGCTTGTTAATGGCAGCAATAGCGGCGTCCATACAATCAGGATCAAAGGTCAAACCAAGATAATTATTTGTCCCGGCCAGCAGGATTTCCCGATTGCCAATCAGGCCCTGGCTTGCATTTAAAATACGGTCAAATTTAACGCCAAATGGATCAACGCCCAAGCGCTGCACCAGATCGCTACGAAATTGGAGCGAACTGAATTTGTCAAAAATATCCATTCGGATTATCCTTCTGCGGCGAGATTAACCCTGTGCAGCCAACTCACTCTTCTGCGGCTAGTTCATTCTTCTGCGGCAAGCCTTTATTCTGCGGCTAGCCTTTGCACCGCACTGACCAATTCACCCACGGTTTTGATATCGCTGACCATCTCCATGGGAATGGAGATGTCATAATGGTCTTCCAGCCCCATAATGATATCAAATACGGCGGTCGAATCGACTTCCAAATCAGTCATAATGCCGCTTTGGCGGGTAATGGCTAGGCTTTTAGGGTTATAAGGCGCCAGCAGCTCGCAAATTTTGTCGAAAATATCCTGGCCGGGTGCATCACTCATTTGACTTCCTTCATTTGAAGCATCACTTAAATCAAGTTTCATTTATGGTCACCTTCAATGCTTTTTGCAAGCTTGATCCTGTTTGAAATTCCTCTGCAATACTCCAATCCCTATACAAAAACTCGCGCAACTTTCCTAGGGTTAAATGCCCTTTGCCCCAAACACATTTTGTTACATTTGTTATCAACGCCACACTGTAAAGAGCGCTTAGGGGCAAAGGGATGACCCGGATTTTCCGTCCTAAAGCCTGTTCGCAAGCGCTGGCAAATTGCGGCCATGTCAGGCAAGCGCGGGTCGCTACCGATATTGGCACACTGCCAATATCGTCCACCAAACACGGCCCGGTAATAAAATCAGCCAAATCATCCACATGGATCAAGCTTAATTTGCGTCCCCGCCAATTTCGTCCGCCCGGCACCGGCAGGAAGCCTTTTTGTATCAGCTTATAAAAAGGCGCCGTTGCCACATCTCCGTAGCCGAAAACCGCAGGTGCGCGCAGAATAATTGCCTCCATTTGGCCTTGATAATCGTGCAGTTCTTGCTCGCCTTGTCGTTTGGAGCGGGCATAATGGGAAAGTTGCGGTTGGCTTGCGGCCAGGCTGGACAAATAGATAAACCGTCCAGCCCCCGATTTTTGCGCTTGCTTGGCCAAGCTGCCAACGGCATGTGCATTTACCCGCTCATAATCGGCCCAGCTCCGGGCCGTAATCAGGCCCGCCATATGGATGATAATATCGGCGTTTTTACACAGTTTTTCTTCGCTCAACCCCTGCCCCAAGGCCCCTTCAATCCATGTCAGGTTTTGGTGGCTCAAAGGAGTGCGCGGCTGGCCGTCTTTGGCCGGGCGTATCAAGGCTTTAACCTTATATCCTTGGCTTAACAGCCGCTCGCAAACAGCCCGTCCGACAAACCCTGTGGCACCGGTGAGGGCAATTAAGGGCCGTTTAGACACTCGTTTTGTGATCAACGACTTTGATGGTGTCTTTGGCTTGCAGATCAATGATAGCGCCGTCTAGAAGCTTTTCACGCACCCGTGCGCGGCTTAATTTACCCGACGAGGTGACAACCATAGAGCCACGCGGCACCAAAATTAAGGTGACAGGTGCGCCAATTTCAAGGCGGATGGCGGAGCTTACCACCGTGTGGATTTCTTCCAACAATTTCTCGTCCCTGGTACGACATTCCAGCAGCAAGATGATATCTTTTTCGTCGCCGCTCGCCCCGATAGCAAAGGCACAAGCCCGTCCACAGCGGCTAGTTGCAGCCGCCTGGGCAGCCCATTCGATGTCCTGGGGCCAGATATTGCGGCCGTGCCAGAGGATTAAATCTTTAAACCGACCCGTCACGACAATTTGGTCGTCCAGCCAATAGCCAAGATCGCCCGTATCCAGCCAACCATCTTCGGTAAAGGCCGCTTGGGTTGCCAGGGCATTGTGAAAATATCCCGGCGTGACGCTGGGGCCTTTAAGGCAAATCCGCCCGACCCTGCGCTGGCCTTGAACATTGCCGGCCATATCGCGAATTTCCAATTGGTGATTTGCTAAAATTTTACCGCAGGCCACGAATGTACGCCTGTTTTCAGGCGGGGTGAGTTCTGTCGCTGGTACGGCCTCGCCCGTGCGCTCATAACGCTCCATATCAATTTCGTCGTGCAGGAGGCCTTGGCCGATGGGCGCAAATGTGGCGGCCAATGTTACTTCCGCCAATCCGTAACTGGGCGTGAAGGCCTTTTCGTTAAATCCGTGGGCGGCGAATGTATCACTAAAGGCTTTGAGCGGCTCTGGCTGTACCATATCACCGCCAATACCTGCCGCCCGCCAACAAGATAAATCAAGGGTGCGGTCATCGCGCCAGCGGCGCGCGCACAATTCATAGCCAAATGTCGGGCTATAGGACAGTGTGCTGCGATTTTTACTGATCAAATCAAGCCAGGCAATAGGGCGGCGCGTGAAATCAGATGGATCAAGGAAATCAACGGAAAGCTGGCACATCATCGGCGCAATCATGCAGCCGATCAGGCCCATATCGTGATAGAGAGGCAGCCAAGAAACCGTCCTGTCCGTCTCGGTAATTGACAATCCGCTCGGGCCGACAATCCCTTTGCAATTGGCTGTCACAGTCGCTTGCGTGCCAATAATGCCTTTGGGCGAGCTGGAGCTGCCGGAAGAATATTGGATATAACAAAGGCCGTCAGAGCCGTGGGGCCGTAGCTGGTTTTGCGAAGGCAAGCTCATCACATCTTCAAAACTGATAACCGGAACGTCATGATCATTTAAGGCCGAGCTGATTATGGTTTCCATACTCGACGGGGTAAGCAGGGCACTAAAATCCCCGGTATCGGCCATGCGTTGTAATTGGCGTTCATAACTGCCCCGCCCGCCTAAAGTTACAGGCAGCGGCAATGGTGCCGGAACCAACCCCGCATATTGGCAAGCAAAAAACATCACGGCAAATTCAGGGCTTGTCACCGCGCAAATACCAATCCGGTCACCGCGCTCGGTAACGCCAACAAGGCGCTTGGCGGCATCGACCGCTTTATCACGCAAGTCTTTATAGCTTAATCTTGTGTTTAAAACGCCGCGCCCAGAGTAGAAATTAAACCCTGTATCGCAAGTCGCTGCGTATTCCAAACCCTCAATCAGTGTCTCGAATTGATCATAAATCAAAGGTTTGCCGCGCTTCGTCGTGGTCGGTGCCATCATATAAATAATCCCCGTGTAACACAAAATGTCACATTTTTTATTTTAATACCCTAATTATCTCGAAAGTAAAGCATAGGCTTATGTGTTAAACTGCGAGTGTTAAGAGATTGTTTATCTCGTTTTATGTCCCTAAGAGTTCGCGAAGTTGCGCATTGATAATGGCGAATTTTGCCAATGTCCAGCTTCCCGAATTGTTCACCTTGGCATAGCTGTCCTCATAGATGGTAATCGCCCGTTGGTTTTTACGGACAAATCCGTCAATAATGGTTTTGGCCGCTGCCTTGGCATTGCCGCCATTGTCAATATGTAAGCGGGCAGCCGACAAGGCCAAAGCTGCTTGGGCTGTGTAATAATCCTCTTCCATTCTGCGCTGTGCCAACGCTTCCCAATGGCTATTTGGATTGGCCTTCATGGACATCGCCCGCAGGCGGTCGATTTTAAATCGCCCGCCAATATCATAAAATAATTCAGCCGATTTGCGAATGGGCCAACCGGTTTTCTCTGATAAGGCAACCACGTCAAACCCCGATGCGCTGGAGCGCAGCAAGGCGACATTGCGGGCCAAATTTTCAGGGATGTTAGCGCGGGTAAATTGGCCAATGCGCGCCTTGGCCCGGCGGCTATCATAGGGGGAGAGAACGTCAATCCAGCTTTCATCAACATTGCCCAAACCGGCAGTGCGTTTCTCAATACGTGCCGCAATCAGCCCATTTTCCCCGCACCTGACCAACCAGCCAATAACTCTTTGCAGAACAATGCTGATTTCTTTGTGCAAGCTCAATTGCGCCTCAGCTGAAATTTTGTTGTCCAGAGCGTCAATAGCACTGCGGATATTGCCAATGTTTAAGACTGCGTAAGCAACACTAAAGGCTTTTGCGATATCGGCCGCACTGCCATTTGTTTGCTCGGTAAGCTTGGCAACAAAAACCGGGCCGCCGACATCAATGATTTGATTGGCCAGGCGCGAGGTAATAATTTCACGGCGCAATCTGTGTCTTTTAAAAGCTTTTTTATAGCCATGCACATGTTTGGGAAAATAGGCCCGCAAGGTTTGGTCGTAAAAGGGGTCGTCGGCAATATCCGTATGGATGAGATCATCAAATAGGACAATTTTCGCATACGCATTCAACACCGATATTTCCGGACGGGTCAGCGCCCGACCATCCGCTTCCAAAGCCCGCATGTCGTCGCTATTGGGTAGGCCTTCAACATCCCTGTCCAGACGGCCCTGCCCCTCCAGGGTTTCCATAAACCGGGCATAGGCATAATGATCATCCACGGCGTTCATTTGCGCCAGTGACAAAGCCCCGGTCTGGTCGTAATTGTGCTGCAAAACATGGGCCGCAACATCATCGGTCATCCGCGCCAAAAGCTTGTCGCGCTTGGCCGCTTTAAGTTCGCCCGCATCAATAGCACCGCTGAGCAAAATCTTGATATTGACCTCATTATCCGAACAATCAACACCAGCGGAATTGTCAATGGCATCCGTATTCACCCGCCCAGAATTGCCGGCAAATTCAATGCGACCTGCTTGGGTGATACCGAGATTTGCACCCTCCCCTATGACTTTAGCTTTAAGGCCTAACCCATTGATTCTTATGGCATCATTAGCTTTATCTTTAACCTGAGCATGGGTTTCATCAGCCGATTTTATATAAGTGCCAATACCGCCAAACCACAAAAGCTCGCACGGCGACTTTAGCAAAGCCTTGATCAGCGTAGCGGGTGTAACTTCTTTATCTTGCAGACCGGTTAGCCGCTGAATTTCCGCCGTTAATTTTACCGATTTGGCGCTGCGGGGAAACACACCTCCGCCTTTGGAAATCAATTTTTTGTTGAAATTTTGCCATGTAGTACCCGGTGTTTCAAACAGGCGTTGGCGTTCTTTATATGTCTTGGCGGCGTGCGGGTCGGGGTCGATAAAAATATCCCGGTGATCGAAGGCGGCCAATAGGCGAATATGCTTTGACAACAACATGCCATTGCCAAAAACATCGCCGGACATATCGCCAATACCAATGACGTCAAAATCCTCGGTTTGTATGTCTTTGCCGATCTCACGGAAGTGCCGCTTAACCGCTTCCCAGCCGCCGCGGGCGGTAATGCCCATAATTTTATGATCATAACCAACCGAGCCACCAGAGGCAAAGGCATCATCAAGCCAAAAGCCGTATTTTTGGGCGATAGCGTTGGCGATATCGGAAAATGTTGCCGTGCCTTTATCGGCTGCAACCACCAGATAAGGATCCGGCTCGTCCCAGCAAATGACATTTTCCGGGCTTTGTGTGCCTTTGCCTTTATAAGTGTCGGTAATATCTAACATGCCGCTGATAAATTCGGTATAGGCGGCAATGCCTTCGGCCAAAAACGCGTCGCGCCCACCGCTGGTCGGCAGTTTTTTTGGAAAAAACCCGCCTTTGGAGCCAACGGGCACAATCACCGCATTTTTAACCTGCTGAGCTTTAACCAACCCTAAAACTTCCGTGCGAAAATCATCACGGCGATCCGACCAGCGCAAACCGCCCCTTGCCACCGGGCCAAAGCGCAAATGCACGCCTTCGACACGGGGCGACCAAACAAAGATTTCGCGGTAGGGCTTCGGCGCGGGCAAGGCACCGGCAGCGGCGCTGTCTATTTTTAGAGAAATAAATGGCCTTGGCTGTCCGCCCTCGCCTTTGATATAATAATTTGTCCGCAAGCCCGCCAATAAAACCTTTGCCATACGGCGCAAGGCACGGTCATGGTCAAGGGAGACGACCTTGTCCATGCTCGCGAACAATTTTCGTTCAATCTTGGCGACGAGCGCCTTGCGCTTGTCCCAAGTCATATTCTCTGCCCCGTCAAATTTGGCGACAAACAGGCTCAAAATCAGCTTGGTGATTTCCGGGTAACGGGCCAAAGCATCAATTTGCATATTTTCAGACGGATCCATCCCCGATTGGGTACGGTAGCGCGCCAAAAGGCGGATAAAAGCGATTTGTCGCCAGTGGACGGATTGGGGCAGGATGAGAGCGTTAAACCTGTCGTCTTCATTGCGCCCCTCCCAGATGGCTAAAAAAGCAGTTTGGAAAATATCCGCCAAAGCCTGGCGGTTTTTGGGGATGAAATCCAGGTGCATCTCATAATCATGCATCCATATGCTTTGCCCGTCCTTTGGCAGCACCTGATACCCGGTTTCGCGCGCCACATGCAGGCCCATATTGGAAAATATCGGCATGATGTCGGACAATTCCAGACATTGAGACAGATTGTAAAACTTGACCCGAAACAAGCCCTCCTCGTCATCGTCTTCTGTGTAAACCCGCGCACTTGTCGGGTGCTCTGCGCTTAATTCCTCCATAGCCATCACATCTTCAAGGGCTTCATTGGCGCCAAATTTCACGCGGTATGCAGGCGAAAATGCGTCCCTATAGCTAAGAATACGTGTGTTCAGATCGGGGTCATTAACGCCCTCGGCCGCCATAAGCAAACCTGCCGACCAGGGCCGGGCGATTTGGGCAATTTTCTTTTCAAGAGTGTTCAGGTTTGGCTTGGCTGTGCTGTCAGGATCCAAACCGATAATAAAATGGACACGGGCCAAAGGCGAATCGCTATAATGGGGGTAAAATGCTGATACCCGCCCCTTCCATGCCTTACGCAAACCCTCGCCAATGGCTTGGCGCACAGCGGTGTTGTAGTTTTCACGCGGCACATAAACCAAAACCGAAACAAACCGTTTAAACGGATCCTTGCGGACAAAAATCCGGGTTCGCGGGCGGTCATAAACCTGGGCAACCCCGGTGGCAATCCGGTAGAGATCATCTTCCGAGCTTTGAAACAATTCATCGCGGGGATAGGTGGTTAAAACAAATTCCAACCGCTTGGCATTGTGTGAACCTTCCTCGGCCCCGTAGCGGTGCAGAATTTGAGCAATTTTACGCCTGATGAGCGGGACAAATTTGGGCGACCTTCCATAAGCATCAGCCGTAAATAGGCCAACAAACCGGATTTCGCCCTTAATCAGGCCCTCTTTCGTATATTTCTTCACGGAAATATAATCCATGCGCACCCGCCGATGCACACGAGAGAGCAAATTTGCCTTGGCGACCGTAACCGGGTCTTTGCCGCTTAAGAACTTCTCAATATTTGAGGAAATGCTGGCTGGCTCGCTGCTTTGGCGCAAGATCATATTATTTTTACTGCGCAGGACACCCAGGCTGGTTCTGGCTACTATTTTCGGGTTAGCATAATCGTAAACATTGCCGGGGCCGCGCTGATAGATATATTGGCGCGTGCCCAGCAAAACAAAATTTCCGTCCTTGATCCAGGTTAAAAAATCCGTGGATTCTTCCAACACATCATCAGCAACCATTTCATGGTTGGCCTGCAAATCATCAATGCTTTTTTCCAGCAATTTCAACATGGGCGGAAAATCGTCAACAACAGCGCTTAAATCCTTTAATGTATCTTTGATACCCTTAGCGACAGATTTTCGAATTTGGTCGGTTTGTTTCGGGATCAAGATTTGGATCATCGATTCGCGAACCTGCGTGCCTTTTTTCGTCCACCCCCCTTGGACGTCCCTAAATCCTGAAACAACCGGGTGGAAAAGGGCAAGAATATCAATGCCTTGATTTGATATCTCCCCAATAACAGAATCGACTAAAAACCGTCTGTCATCGGTGATAATTTCGATAATATCGCAACGCTTCGACAAAGAACTTACCGCCGCCAATGTTCGCACAGCAACCGCATTATGGCCAATTTTACGGGTTTTTCCAAGCATCCAAAATTCAGCGGCCAAGGCTTGCAATTCTTTTTGCTCGATTTCCAAAGCATCATTTTGCCCGGCGTCATCATAATAGGTTTTGAGAAATTGTTCCGTACCCGGTTCAAATTCACCCCCCTGATACCAGGCTTTATCGCCAATTGCTGCTTTCAAAAATGCCGCTTTGGTAAATTTCAACCGAGCCATAACGCTTTCTCCGACCCCCTAAATCATTCGCAAGAGATGGACATATTATACGCTTTTTTTAAGCAGGAAATAGTAAAATTTCTATTTTATTCGCGCCCGAAATTGAATTTCAAAACTGGGATCGGGCGCGCCGGCTGCCATTATGCCCTTTGGATTAAGGCAAATAAATGTAACATTGGGGTCATAGCCAGCGCTGGGGGTATAATTACAGGCGGCAAAATTGGCAGGCTGAATAGGCCCGTCGAAAAATCTGGCGTCGCTGCCAAAAGAAAAAGTCAGGGCGCTGCCGCTGTCAATACCAATAACAGGATCGCTTAGCGGCCCTCCATCATCAATATCCCCATTAAAAAATTCAACCTCGCTGGGCATGCTGTCAATAATAACAACACTGTCATTGTCCGCAGGGCCATTGCCTGAATTGGTAAAAACAATAGAATAAATCACATCATTACCGGGCACGGCATATAGGCCGGCGGCAAAAGGATCAAAAACCGTCAAGGTTTTTTGCGCGCTTAGAACGGCGGCAGTTGGCAAACAAAAATTCACGTCATAAATGGCAATTCCTTGATTTCCCGGATCGGCTGGTGCGCCGGAACCATTGCCATAAACAATGGTAACACGATCAACAGACGCAGAAAACTGCAATGTCATATTGCCATTAGCCTGGGTTGGGGTCGAGCCTGCATTGCCTGTGACCACATTGCCCGAAGCACTGTTGGAAGTTGAAGTAAATAGAGTTACGGGGACACTCGATCCACTTAAACTGCCAGTAACCGTAATTTGATCTTCAAATTGGCCTGCCCCATTATCGATATCAAAAAGAGTTAATTGAAATTGACTGACACCAATACCGGGGCTGCCGACAGCCAATGTGATGGTCGTGGCACTGGAAATCGTTGGCGGATTACGCAAAAAATGCAAGCTTTGCTCGCCAGGAACGATACCGCCCGTATTATTGATGGCCAGAGCGGGCGTCTGGCCACCAAATACTGGATCGTTTAAAAGCGTTGTATCGGGGTCGGTTATGATAA
>QIKS01000210.1 GCA_003233025.1 Hellea balneolensis
TGACAAGCGTCGCCACATGGCGGATCCGATCAAGATCCGCCACCGATGTGCCACCAAATTTCATGACAATTCGCGTCATTATACATTCCCGGTCGCGCTACGCGCTCCGCGCCTCTTGTTACATTCCCGGTCGGGGCTGCGCGCTCATCTTTAGTTGCTCGCGTCCGCTCATGGGGCCTCTTGACTTATCGTGTTTCTTTGTAGTCTTTAAGGGAGCGAGCCTGTATAAGCAATCTTGAGTTTTTAAAAGATTGACCTTGATTATGCAGACATCAAAAACCAGCTCCGATCATATTGAAGCCGTCAGCGTTGACCAATGGCCCATTTCGCCGCTATGGCAGAGGATTGGTGGAAGCCGGACGGGAAATTTAAACCCCTGCACATTATGAATGGGTGTCGCACTTTGTTTATCAAAGAACAGATTTGCGCTCATTTCCTGCGCGACCCTGAGAGCGCTCAGCCCCTTAAAGGCTTGCGGATACTTGACGCTGGATGCGGCGGCGGGCTTTTGTGTGAACCCATGGCGCGCCTCGGTGCAAATGTCACCGGGCTGGATGCCCTTGAGAAAAACGTCAAAATCGCCAAAACCCATGCCGCCAAATCAGGACTTAAAATCAATTACCAATATGGCAGTATCGAAGCCATGATGGCCTCCAAGACGAAACCCTTCGACGTGGTCTTGAACATGGAAGTGCTTGAACATGTCACCGATCCGGGCGAATTTGTCGCTATGTGTGCAAAAATGGTGCGCGGCGGCGGGATGATGTTTTGCTCCACCTTAAACCGCACGGCCAAAGCTTTTACTTTGGCGATTTTTGGCGCGGAATATGTCATGGGATGGTTGCCCAAGGGCACACATCAATACGCCAAATTCATCACCCCGCTCGAATTGAGCCATATGATAAAAAATGCCGGCCTTCTCCCCGACGCGCCGCAAGGCATGGTGTTTAATCCTTTTCGCCAAACTTGGAAAATCAGCGACGATACGGGCGTCAATTATCTCCTAAAAGCAGTTGCCGCGCCCCGTCCCCTTTGATAAGAGCCAGAACACTTCGCTATTTGACATTTGAAAAATGGGCTTGCCATGAAAATAAACGGTAATGAAATACGCATCGGTAATATTATCGAACACCAAAGCGGGCTTTGGGTGGCGGTAAAAACCAATGCGGTAAAGCCCGGCAAAGGCGGGGCTTTTAATCAGGTCGAGCTTAAAAATCTCATAGATGGTCGCAAGCTTAATGAACGCTTTCGCGCCTCCGAGACCGTAACCCGTGTCCGCCTCGATCAAAAAACCCATACTTATCTATATGCTGACGGTGATATGCTGGTATTTATGAATTCTGAAAACTACGAACAAATTAACTTAGAAGCTGATTTCGTCGGCGAGCGGGCCGCATTTTTGGTTGACGGCATGGAAGTCCAGCTTGAATTGCACGAAGAACGCCCGATTTCCGTCTCCCTGCCAGATCAGGTGACTTTGGAAATCACCGAAACCGAGCCAGTGGTCAAAGGCCAAACGGCAGCCAATTCCTACAAGCCTGCGATTTTAGAAAATGGCGTGCGCACAACCATTCCGCCGTTCATCAATGTCGGCGAGCGAATTATCGTCCTGACCGAAGACGGTTCTTATGTGAAACGAGCCGACTGATATGCCCAATACATCCCCCCTTGTTGAAGTTATGATGAAAGCTGCCCGCAAGGGTGCGCGTTCTCTCTCCCGTGATTTTGGTGAAGTTGAAAACCTGCAAGTGTCCAAAAAAGGCCCGGCGGATTTCGTCACAGCCGCCGATAAAATGGCCGAGGAGAAAATCTTTGAAAGCCTGCGCATTGACCGCCCCGGCTATCAATATCTCATGGAAGAACGCGGAGCCGTTGACGGCAGCGACAAAACCCACCGGTTTATTATTGATCCCCTGGACGGCACGCTCAATTTCATGCGCGGCAATCCGCATTTCGCCATCTCCATCGCAGTCGAGCGCGAGGGCGTGCTTTATGCTGGGGTGATTTACGATCTCATGCGCGATGAAATGTTCTACGCCGAAACAGGACGCGGCGCGTTTTTGGTCGATAGTCGCGGCGTTGACAAACGCTTGCGCATCAACCAGCGCACCGATTTTACCGCCGCCGTTATCGCCACAGGCACGCCGTGGATCGGCAAGCCGGGTCATACACAGTTTTTAAAAGAGCTGCACAAAGTCATGGCCAATTGCGCCGGTATCCGCCGTAATGGCTCCGCCGCCCTCGATCTGGCCTGGTTCGCCGCCGGACGGGTTGACGGGTTTTGGGAGCGCGGCCTCAAGCCCTGGGACATAGCCGCCGGGATTGTCATCGCCCGCGAAGCCCGCGGCATTGTCCAGGAATTGGGCACAGGCAATGACAACCCACTGGAAAGCGGCAATATTGTCTGCGCCAATGAGGGCTTAATGCCAACATTGCTCAAACATTTGGATCAAGCATAACCATTTTGTTCGTTCAAAAAAGAATGTAATTGACGTCAATCCTAGATATGCTATACATTTTTGCATGAATAATTGGTCAGATTACCCTATTTTTCTCGCTGTCACCCAAACAGGTAGCCTGACGGCTGCCAGTGCATCTTTAGGCATAAGCCAGCCGACCGTTGGCCGGCGGATGAAAGCTTTGGAGAGCCGGTTCGGCGCGCCTTTGATCAAGAAAGAAAAGGGGCGCTTAACACCAACCGAATTTGGCCATCTGGTGCTGGATCATGTCCGGCGTATGGAAAATGAGGCTGACGCCATCACCCGCTCTTGCGCCACTTTGGAGCGCTCGCTGGCCGGGCCGATTACCATTACCGCATCCGAAGGTCTTGGCGATTGGTGGCTGCCGGTTGCTTTAAAGCCATTTTGTCAAGCCCATCCCGATATCATCATTGATCTTAACATCGATATCCGCGCCTTAAACCTTGCCCAACGTGAAGCCGATATTGCCCTGCGCTGGATCGGGCCAGGCAGTCAAAACAGCCTGATTGGCAGGCGTGTGACCAGTTTTGGCTTTGGTCTTTTCGCAGCCAAAGACTATATTAACAAATACGGCGAACCGCAGACAATGGACGATCTTTTAAACCATAGCGGTGTAAAGCTTGAAATGACGGGGACGTCATTTTGGCCCCTGGACGATCAAGGCGCAACATTACCCATGCCGCGCTTTGTTTTTAAATCAAACAGTATATTGGCCCACCAAAATGCCGTTGCAGCCGGTTACGGGATTGGCATGTTGCCCCTGGCTGATCCGCATGATGAGAATAATATTATCCGGGTGTTGCCAGAAATTGAAAGAGTTGAAGGTTTATGGGTGGTCGCCCATGAAGATTTGAAAAAAAGCGCCCGCATTCGCGCCGTCTTTGATTATCTAATCACCGCGCTACAAAAAGACGGCGACCATTTCAAAACGGGCGCCCCATCCGTGTTTGATGGTCATCCCCACCCCGTCAGGGATACTGCGCCAGAAACAACCGTGAAAATACGCTCAACAGCCGCTTGATTTCAAAAACAACCTGGTCTATATACCCGGTTCTCGCGGGGGACCTCTCAAGCTTAAACCCGTGGATTTTTAGGAAATGAACATGAAAAAAAATACCCACCCCGATTATCACTTCATCACGGTTGTGATGACTGACGGCACGCAATACCAAACCCGCTCCACATATGGCAAGGAAGGCGATACCCTGACCTTGGATATTGATTCCAGCTCCCACCCGGCCTGGACCGGCGGCGGCACGAAGCTTATGGACCGCGGCGGACGCGTTTCGCGCTTTAAAGACAAGTTTAAAGGCTTCGTCTAGAAGTTTTCGACTACATTCGAATCACCCAATAATATATTCCACCCCCGCTCCGCGGGGGAGGAATAGGCTTTGTGTTCTTTTAAGAAACTATCCGCACGCCTAAAAAACTATCCGCACGCCCCCGGTACCGAGCGTAGTGAGGCAAGGGCGCCCGCCCGCCGCGCTTATGCGCGCCCATCGGAGGCGGCGCGAAGCGCCTTGCCGTGAGATAAATAAAATCCTACCGAACTTGCCGTGAGATATATAAAGCTACAAAGCTTTTTTAAACGCTGCTTCCAAACGGTTAATCTGATCAGCAACCGTATTGCCTCTTTGGGCGGCAATGGAGCCGTAGAGGCTACGGTCTAATCTGGCTATTCGTTCGTACAAAGTTTCCGAGCGGGCCAGCAGATCCAGTAAAAGTGCCGGAAGTTTGGCCGCATAATGGCTCAAAGGCTTGTTTTCATCACCCGTAGATACGTTTTCAGGCACCAAACGATATTTCTCTTGTCGGGCCTCTGTGCTGGTCATTTCGCCCTCTTTTAAAGCCCGTTGCACCAGAAGCCAGGAGGCAATCTGCATCAATCTTGTGGTCAACCTCATGCTCTGGCTGGCATAGGAAAGTGCGTCATTTCGCGGCAATTGCTTGCTGTCTTGACGCCCAGGGCCATCCAGATAGGCGGCGGTTTCTTCGACCATGCCCATGCCATCACGAAATGTTTTGGAAAACAATTCCGACGCGGTAAATTCCAAAAGCCGGGCTTCGGCTTGCGGCCCCAATGTATCTGGCACAGTTTGCGTATTTATGCCTCTTATATTATCCGTCATTTTCATCTCCAAAGAGGCCCAAAGGCAATATGTCAAAACCGAGCCGGGAAAAGCCCGGTGTCCCAATATGTGTTCTCATATGGGAACAGTGCAAACCGCGCGCCAAGTTAGCAAAACATCGTCGCACCACCTAAGAATTTTTAAAAAAACTCTCCGCACGGGAAAGTTCATCGTCTTTTTTGGCAATTTCAGCTTCAACGCGCAAAGCTTCTGCCTGTAAAACCGCCAATCGCTCGCGTAATTGTTCAACGGAAGCGCCGTAAAGGTCTTCGCCGACACAAATTTGGCTATTTTTCAACTCCTGAGCATCCATGCCCGCATTCTCCCGATTTCAGCCTCAGTATAAACGTACAATTGCGCTTGCCAACAATTTTCGCTAGCCCCTTGCCAAAAGCAACGCAAAGGTCTATCTTAGGGTTAATTGGAGATTTAAGGCTGAATTTCCCATCATCACCCCGCCGAGCGGGGTTTTTTCTTGGGATTTTTAGGGTTATAATCCCTCTTCATAATGACAAAGGTCGCAGGAGAAAATTATGAGTAATATTTTGATGCCCAAGGCAACTGCCGTTTGGTTTGTTGACAATACGGTTTTGACCTTTGAGCAAATTTCAATTTTTTGCGGGCTTCATATTTTGGAAGTCTCTGGCATTGCCGACGGCGATGTCGCAGCAGGTATTCGCGGTGCTGACCCGATTGCCAATGGGCAATTGACCCGTCCGGAAATTGAAAAAGCGGAAGCCGATACAAGTTATCATATGGTCGCCGTCAGTTTCGAACACACCCCTGCCAGTCCCGCCAAAGGCAAAAAACGCAAAGGGCCGCGTTACACACCCCTGTCCCGCCGCCAAGACCGCCCCGATGCTATTGCCTGGATTGTCCGTAATCACCCTGAAATTTCCGATGCACAGATTTCCAAATTAATCGGCACAACCAAGCCGACCATCACATCCATCCGCGATCGCAGCCATTGGAAATCCGCCACCATCACACCAACGGATCCGGTCTCTTTGGGGCTATGTCGCCAAATCGATCTTGACGAAACCGTCAAAATCGCTGCAGCGAAAAAAGCTAAAAAAGACGCCAAATTAAAACCCCTTGAAGACGGCGAAGCCCTCAAACCGGTTGAAGTTGCGCCGGTAGCACCTGCTCCAGAGATCAAAAAAGATCACACATTGGAAAGCCTGTTCAAACCGTCAACATCAACAAGCAATTAAGGCCTTCCCTGTTAGCGAGCAAATGTTCTTGGGGTAATCTAGGCCGTGGTGACGTAGACATCAGCTTTGAACGCAATTGCTTCCATACTGGCTGGTATTCTACTGTAACGTAATGTACGAACCTTTACGGGGGCACACACTACTTATGGCTGAAGTAAAAAAAACAAACTTTCTATCCCGGGGCAAGCCGTTAATCTGGCTTGGGCTGGTCTGTATATATATCTTCGCCGTCCTGCCCTTAAGCGTTTTTAGCCTATATCAGAGTGAGTTAAATTTCGGGCTTGTCACACTATTGGGATATATATTTATCCTGACTTTACTTGCCGTCTTGTTTAGCTTTGCCGTTTTATGGAAACTCCCTGGAGCATGGCAAGGTAATTTGGGTGTTTTTGCTCTTATTGTTAGCGCTTATATTTTTTATAATTTTAGCTTCACCCAATACGGCGGAAAAATTATCGACGCGGACCCGGATGTTTTTGATAAAACCCACAGTCTGATTTTCTACGCTGCGGCCTCGGCAATTGTGGGTCTTGCCGTTGTTTTTCGTAAAAAAATCCGGACGCATTTATTGCCAATTTTTTTGATTTTCATTTTTGCCAATGGCGGAAATCTACTGTTTTCCCTTGCTCAAACCTCGCCGCCGCGCACGGACAGTTCCGGGTCAACCGGATCATTTGAAAATAATTTTTTCTCGTTCTCTGATGAACGCAATATCATTCATATTGTTTTGGACGGGATGCAGGGGACATTGTTTTCGCAAATTGTTCAGGAAAATCAGGATATTTCCGCCGCTTTTCAAGGGTTTGTTCATTTCCCGGACACTCTCGCTTCAACGGATATCACCTATCTCTCCACAGCCGCGACATTGTCGGGAAAACCGTTTTACGGCGAAGGCCTGATTAGCGATTATATGCGCGGGGTGGGCATGTCGGCTGAAAATGACGACGGCACGGACAGCCCTCTGCCGCCCTTACTTGCGGCCCTGCGTGACAATAATTTTGATTTGGATATATTGGCCGCGCCCGGCAGCGGAATGCTGGCCCGTAAACATTACCGCAATTATGATAACACGGATTTTGACGGGCCTGCTACCACCGACAAAGGGTTTGCCAAATTGCTGGATTTAACCTTGGTGCGAATATTGCCGTGGCCAGCAAAAAGATATATTTACAAAAATGGATCCTGGCATTTTTCAAGAGAAACCAAACAAACCCCGCGGGCAAACCGGGCGGCAAATTTTTTAAGAAACTTTGGCCGGGACATTCAATTAAACAACCAAAAACCCACCTATAAATACATTCATGTTTTGACGCCGCACGGCCCCTGGACAACGGCGGCGGATTGCGTTCCCGCGCAAGCCACGAACTCAAAATCCGCTATTTACATTCAAACCGAATGTGCGCTGCGGGCTGCTATCGTCCTTTTGGAAGATATGAAATCATCAAAGGTCTTCGGCAATAGTTTAATTTTAATCCACGGAGATCATGGTATCTGTCAATCGCAAGGCTTGCCAAATGGCGGGGCCGGAAATGAAAATTTCCCGAAATGTATCGGCAATTCCAACCCGTTATTTCTCATCAAAAAACCAAATGCAGAACACGCCCTTTTCACAAACAACCGCCCTGCTGCCTTGACCGATATTGCGGCAACAATTTTAGACACATTGTCAATTCCCCATCAAATTGACGGCATCAATGTCATGGGCAACGCGCCCCGCCAAAGCCGGGACCGATATTATTATCAGTTTAAACCCAACCGGGTTGAGGCGGCGCGTCTGGACCGGGTTACCCATGTTCGGCGTTTCAACGTCAGGGGCAGCATGTTAGCAGCAAAATCCTGGCTGCCGCCTCTTGACCAAGACCATAGCATTGAAGAAGAGCAGTTGAAACATGGAGGTGTTTTGAAGATAGATCAATGGGGCCAGTCGGGCAGCAGTATCTGGGTCGTCACAAAGGGGGCGCCGCCAAAACGACATATGTATCTTGTCATTGAGGGCAAAAAAACGCTCATATCAATTTCTAAAAACACATTTACCTTTCCCGTTCCAAACCTGTTTCCAGACACTGATATTGCGCTGATTGATCCTGTGCGGTTGATGAAACAGAAACTAAATTTTAAATCAAATATTTTTGATGATATCACCCTTGCTTCTTTAACCGAGGGCACAATCATAACCATTGAGAGAAAAGGCCGCTCTGGCTCCAGCATTTGGGTTGTGTGGTCAGAAGAAGGAAACCCGGCCTCGCAAAACATGTATGTTGAAAGTGACGGTAAACGCTATTCCCTCACATTGGCGAAATCGCACTTTACCTTTCGCACGCCAGAAAGTTTTGCCAGCAAACCGCTATATCTCATAGACCCGGACAAATTGATCAAGCAGGAAATTAAATTCACGCTCACAAATAATTAGGGTGACATTTTGAAATAAACTTGTCATAAATCCGTGCTTCATTCAGTTGGTTATATTTGCAATGTATGAAATGTGGGGCAGTTAAGTTTTATTTTCATCCAGGGGGGAAAAATGAATTTTGTTCAGTGGTGTACCGCGAGGGTTTTGCCTGTCGTTTCGCTTGTTGTTGTCGTGTCTTTATTGACGCCTTTAACGGCACATGCCTATGTTGACCCGGGGTCGGGCAGTGTAATTGTCACGACGATCCTCGGAGTTCTTGCAGCGATTGGGTATACCTTTCGCAAGTATTTTTATAAATTAAAACGTATGATTTTTGGTAAAAAATCTGAAGACAATACCGAAGACGGTGAGTAAGCGTGGGCAAAAAACCCCCAAGCCAATCCAGGATCTTTTCGAGACCCCCTCAACAGAGTTTACGAAGTTCGCTCACAGACACGCGGCGAGACAACACGTATCTTGCGCGGCCTTGATGCCGCCGGGCTTGCCAATTATAAAAAATTATCGAGCACACAGTTTTTCCAAAAATTTCTGGAGACCCGCCGCGTCATTCCGACGAAAATACGCACCGCCCGTGACCGTGATGCCAAAGCCATTATGACCGATGGCTGGGCGGGTGTGCTGGAGCATGAAACCGTTCCCTTTGTCAGCTATCCTTATGAATGGAGTTTTTCAATGCTGAAAGATGCGGCGCTTTTGCATTTGCATCTGATCGAGAAAAGGATGGACGCTCAAGGACGCGACACCTTTCAACATTCAGTGGTTCGGCCCCAAACCGATTTTCATTGATATTCCCTCATTTGAACCCCGAAAAAAAGGAGCGCCCTGGCTTGGATATCGGCAGTTTTGCTCTTTGTTTCTCACGCCTCTAATGTTGCGCGCCCATCTTGGCATCGACCATCTGCCTTTAATGCGCTCCTATATTGACGGCATTGCACCAACGGAAGCGCTAAAGTTTTTCCCAGGCCTGCGACGGCTAAAAAAAGGGGTTCTGAGCCATATTGTCTTGCCGGCCAAAGTTGAAGGCGCCATTTTAAAAGCTGAACGGGACGCTGCTCAAGCGAAGCGACGAACCGCCGGCAAACAGTCAGACGCCATGGTGATCGGGCTTGTTCAAAGCCTGATCCGCCTGGTCAGGAAATTGACCATAAAGATCGACCACACGGATTGGTCTCAATATGACAAAACCCACTCTTATGAGGACCTTGATTTTGAAGCAAAAAAACAATTTGTGCAAAAACAAGTTTCTCTCTCCAAACGCGATCATGTGTGGGATATTGGCTGTAATACGGGAACGTTTTCCAAAATCGCCAGCCCGTTTTGCCAACAAGTTATTGCGCTTGACGGCGACCACAATGCGGTCGAGCAATTATATAGGCGTGAAAAGAAAACCAAAGGATCAAATATATTACCTTTGGTGATGAATTTATCCAATATTTCTCCCAATCAAGGTTGGGCCGGGCGCGAGCGCCAAGCCTTTGATAACCGCAAAAAACCTGATCTGGTACTTTGTCTGGCCTTGATCCACCATATTCGCATGTCGGCAAATATTCCCAACGCCCTTTTCTTGAAATGGCTTCGGTCACTGGACGCGGATGTGGTTTTAGAATTTGTTACGCGCAAGGACGAGATGGTGATCAAATTATTGACCAACAAATCCGAACAATATGCGGATTACACCCTTGAACAATTTATCAGCGAAACCCGGCAATATTTTAATATTAAAGACCGGGCACCCCTTAAGGACGGTCGGCGGGAAATTTTTTACCTGACACCAAAATAGCGTGGATATTTTTAAAACAGTTCTGTCCCCAATCGTCTGGCTGATGGGCTATGTCTTTGATCTTTATGTTGGGCTTACAGGGTCTGAGGGCGTATCTATTATTTTGCTTAGTTTTACCTTTGCCGCCCTATTATTGCCGTTTCGCAAATATGCCCAGACCATAGAATTGCGGATTTCAAAAAAAATGAAAACCGTCAATGAAGCGGTTAAAGCATTAAAGGTTCAGGGCGGGCTTCGGGGCGAAAAACTGTTTCTCGCGACGGAAAAAATATACAAAGACCATAATTATCACCCGATCCACGGCGTTGGTATCGGGTTTGGCTTTTTCGTAATGCTGCCAGTGCTGATTTCGGCAATATTCTTGCTGACAGACAATGCAGGTCTTGAAGGGCAGAGCTTTTTGTTCATCCAAAACCTCGCCGCCCCAGATAAATTAATCGGCCCCGTCAATGTTTTGCCGATTTTGATGGCAACGGTTACATTTCTTGATGCCAAGATAAGATTTAAAAATGACCAGCAAAGCCAAAGGCGGTTTTTCGTGATCTCTGCGGTTTTGTTCGTGCTGGTTTACAACCTGCCTGCCGGTTTGGTCTTGTACTGGATTGGCAGCAATATGTTTTCCATGGCTCACGCCTGGATAAAGCCAATGTCACAAAGTTAAACCCCGTAAACTCCTGATTTAACCGAAGAAAATTGGCGCACCCGACAGGATTTGAACCTGTGACCTCTGCCTTCGGAGGGCAGCGCTCTATCCAGCTGAGCTACGGGTGCTGATGGTTTATGCACCGCCTATAGAGATATCTTAAGGCTTTGCCAAGCGCAATCATCTGGTTTATGGATGTTGGAGAAAAATGTATAATCAGGCTTTTTAAAAGGAATGGCGTGGGCAATGTGAAACTTCTACTGAGCTTGGTTTGTGCTTTGTTGTTAAGCGCCTGTCAGGGTGATGACAGTGTGGCGGATAAGATTGATGATGCGCGCAGCCGCAATGACGGCCCGGCGCTTTGGAAGGTTACCGACCATAACAGTACACTTTATTTGTTCGGAACCGTGCATCTTTTGCCAGAAGGTTTGAACTGGCAACGGCGCGACATGCGCGCGGCATTTGACGAGGTGGGCACGGTATTTTTTGAAATACCGGACGACGGAAAAGCTGCGCTTGATGCCAGTATCTACCAACGCCAATACGGGGTTTATGAGAGCGGAAAACGCCTCTCTGACCACCTGGACGCTATCAATTACAAACGGCTGACAGCGGCGGCTTACAATGTCAATGTGCCGCCCCAGCAGTTAGAATTGTTCAAGCCGTGGCTGGTGGCGGATCTGCTGTCTATTGCCGCGGCCGAACAGGCCGGGCTTAAGGCCGCCCATTCCGCCGACAGCCATTTGCGCGCCAAAGCAAAGGCGGCCCGAAAATCGATCAAATATCTGGACGATATGCGCAGCTATATCGAGGCCGTGGCCTTACAGCCCGATTGGGTGCAATTGCAATCTTTAGAACAGACCATCACCAATTTCGGCGACGTGGCAACAGATATCCGAAAGGTCAACGCCGCATGGCTTGTCGGCAATATAGAGCTTTTGGAGCGTGATTTGATAATGCCTGTAAAGGCAAATTTCCCGCAAATGTATGATGCTTTATTTGCCGATAGAAACAAAAAATGGAGCCGGACACTGGACGGGTTTTTGCAAGGTGATAGCAATGCCATGGCGGTTATCGGCATTGGACATATGATCGGTGAAGACAGCTTAATCGTCCAGCTTAAAGAACTGGGATATGAAACCCGGCGTGTGCGCCGTTATGACCTGCCAAACAATTAGAGGCTTTTATGAACACTTTATTCCTTCGATTTTTCGCCCTTGTTTTCGCCCTCGCCGGTTTCGCCTTCAGCGGCTGTGCGGACGAGAAACTGCAAAAACCAAGCCTGACAACAAATACCCAGGCGGACCCTGACAATACCGGCCCGGCCCTTTGGATGCTTAAGGACGCAGACACAACCATATATCTGTTTGGCACCGTCCACATTTTAAAGCCGGGGACAAAATGGCAATCCGAAACATTTACCAATGCATTTGCAGCCAGCGACATCCTCTACCAAGAAACCAATATAGACGACGCAGCCATGCAGCGCCTTGCACAAATCCTACCAAGGCTGGCGTTCTATTCAGACGGGCAAACCTTGCGCGGCATTTTGAACGCCGAGGATAAAACCTCTGTGGTTAAATTGGCGAATAAATTAGGCCTCCCCTTGGCAACCTTAGACAGTCTGAAACCCTGGTTTGCTTCCATAAGTCTGTCGCAAATGCATCTTGTTAGAAACGGTTACCGAACCGACAGCGGTGTTGAAAGAGTTCTGAGCAAGCTGGCCAAAGAACAAGACAAGCCTTTGCGCTACCTTGAAACCGGCGAACAACAATTACATTTCTTGGCCGACCTTCCCCAAGATAGCCAAATTTCGTTTCTGGTGACAACGGCAAAAAGTATAGAGGAACAGCCCGAAATGCTCGACCACATGGTCGCAAGCTGGGCCAAGGGAGATATGTCAGTGATTGCCGCCCTTTTGAGCGATGCCAGCAATCTGGGCGACGCCCATGTTTACGACACTCTATTGGTCAACCGCAATCAGGTATGGAGCCGCGAAATTATCGATCTGATGGAACGCGAAGCCGGCACCTTCATGTTCGCCGTCGGCGCCGCCCATTTGGCTGGCGGTGACAGTGTTATTACAATGCTCACCCAAGAAGGTAAATTGGTCACCCGTCAATAAGAAACGGGCAATGCCTCGGCCCAAGGGCCTGTTACTTCTTCTTTTTACCGCGTGTCTGGTCGATACCGCGTCCTGTGACGCGCTCGGCGATGCGGGCGGATTTGCCGCGCAATTCACGTAGGTAATAAAGCTTGGCGCGGCGAACCTTGCCTTTACGCTTGATGATAATTTCTTCAACCAAAGGCGAATAGACCGGGAAAACCCGCTCAACACCTTCGCCGTAGGAAATCTTGCGCACGGTGAAACTTTCATTAAGACCAGGGCCAGAGCGGGAAATACACACGCCTTCAAAAGCCTGCAAACGCTCGCGGGCGCCTTCTTTAATTTTCACTTGCACAATCAAAGTATCACCAGCGGAAAAATCAGGAATGACCTTCCCGGATTCCAACAGGCGCTTTGCTTCGTTTTTTTCAAGTTTCTCAATCACATTCATCGTCTTACTCCTTCTTGCCATCTCCCCCTTTGCGCTCCTGATAGGAGGCCCAAAGATCGGGGCGGCGTTTTCTTGTTATCTCTTCCATTTGTGCCTGACGCCAATCCGCTATGCGCTTATGGTCGCCTGACAATAAAACCTCCGGGATATCTTGGCCTTCCCACTGCCTTGGCTTGGCATAAAGCGGGTATTCCAAAAGCCCAGTTTCAAAACTCTCTTCCGTGGCCGATGTCTCGCTGCCTAATACGCCGGGCAGCAGACGAACGCAAGCTTCGATTAACGCTTGCGCTGCCACTTCTCCGCCAGCGAGAACAAAATCCCCCAGCGATATTTCTTCCATATTGCGCGCTTCAATGACCCGTTCATCAAGTCCTTCAAAGCGTCCGCAAAACACGGTAACCCCGGGCCCTTGGGCCAGCTCTCGCACGCGTTTTTGCGTCAGAGGCCGCCCGCGCGGGGTTAAATATATCAGCGGTCGCGGCTCTCCTTCTTCGGTTCGCGCCACACTGTCTATTGCGCTTGCCGCGATATCGGGCGTCAAGACCATACCTGGCCCCCCGCCCGCAGGGTTTGCGTCAACAGAACGGTGCTTATTAACGGAAAAATCACGAATGTCTATAGCTTCCAAGCCCCATTTTTCATCTTTTAAGGCCGTTCCAATCACCGACGCAGCCAAAACACCGGGAAAGGCATTTGGAAACAGGGTCAATACGGTTGCTTTCCATGTCGCACTCAAAGTCATGGGAGGGGTTTACACGATTTTCTCAGGGTTTCAAACGCTGTCTCATTCTTTGGCAATCACCACCTCTTCGATAAAAATCACCACCCTGCCCGCATTTATATCGACAATCGGCACGGTTTTCTTGTTAAAAGCGTGGAAAAAATTCGCGGTTTTGTCCGTCCCGGAAATTTCCAACATAGTGCCTGCGCCAAAATCATGAACGGCCATGACCTCGCCCATGCGCTTGCCGTCCGTGGTTTTGACCGCCAGCCCGATCAAGTCTTCAAAATAAAACTCGTCCGTCTCCGGCGCCGGCAAATCGGTGCGCCGCACATAAAGCTTGGTGTTTTTTAACCCGTCCGCCTGCTCCGGTGTCTCGATACCTTGGCAAACCGCTGCAAATGCATTTTTGACGGGCCGAAAGGACACCACTTTGAGCAAAACCTCCCCGTCCGCTCTACGCAAAGGGCCGTAGCTAAAGCAATCCTGCGCCTGGTCGGTGAAGGATTTAACCCGCACCTCGCCCCGGACACCAAATGCGCCAGCACATAGAGCAATGCAGATGAGGGGGGGGGTAGTCATTGTTTCAAGCCCTTTAAATGCGCGTAAATATCATCCAAAACATCGTCCATATGTTTAAAAACTTCCTCATTGCCGTAACGGATGACACGCCAGCCTTGGGTGTTTAAAAATTGTGTGCGGTGTTCATCTCGTATGATATCCTCTTCATTGCTGTGCGTTGCGCCATCAATTTCAAAAATTATTTGCTCAGATAAACAAGCAAAATCCACGACATATTTACCAATCGGATGCTGGCGGCGAAACCGAAATCCGCCCAATACTTTCCCGCGAATACGTGACCATAATTTGCTTTCCGCTTCCGTCATATTTTTGCGCAAACTACGGGCAAACATTTGCGTCTCCTTACCATCTTTACGGATTTCACCCACTATCTCTTCCTCCGCCTGCGGGGGAAGTGCTGGAGCGAAGCGGAGGCGATGGAGGGCAAGGCTACGCCTTGCGTGCCGCACAGCGGCACACCCCCTTCGAGCGCTACGCGCCCACTTCCCCCGCAAGCGGAGGAAGGGAGTAGAGTTGATGAAAATTTGATCACCCCCGCCGCCATGTTGTGCCGTCTTTGCCATCTTCCAAAATGATGTTTTCCGTCTTGAAAATGTCGCGGATTTCGTCGGCGCGAGACCAGTTCTTGGCGGCACGTACTTCGGCGCGCTCTTTGATAAGCGCTTCAATTTCAACGTCTGACAAGCCGCCTTCTTTACCCTTGCCGCGAAACCAATCATCCGGATCATTCTTCAACAGGCCGAGAAGATTGGCGCAAGCTTTTAGGCTAAGCCCGTCGCCTTTATGGGCTAAAGCTGACAAATGGCCAAAGCTTTCGGGCGTGTTCACATCATCCAGCAAGGCCGCCATAAATCCGGGGTCAATTTGGCCCTCCCCCGCCCCGATCACCCGGTACCAGCCATCCAATGTCGCTTTGGACTGCTTGAGCAGGTCGTCCGTCCAGTCAAGTTCCGAGCGGTAATGTCCGCTGAGCAAGGCAAAGCGCAAAACTTCTCCGTCCCATGTTTTGAGCAGCTCGTGTACTAATTTCACATTGCCCAATGACTTGGACATTTTGGTGCTGTCCATTTGCAAGAAACCGTTATGTACCCAATAATTGGCCAAAGGCGCACCTTTATGGGCGCAGACGCTTTGGGCGATTTCATTTTCGTGATGGGGGAATTTCAAGTCCTGACCACCGCAATGAATATCAATACTGGTGCCCAGATTTTTCTCAATCATCGCCGAACATTCAAGATGCCAACCGGGGCGGCCATTGCCGAAGGGTGCTGGCCATTCAGGCTCCCCGACCTTGCTCGGTTTCCACAAAACGAAATCTTCCGGGCTGCGTTTATAATCCGCGACCTTAACCCGCGCTCCGGCCAGATTATCGCCTAAAGCCCGGCCAGATAATTGGCCGTAATCCTCGTAACTGGCCACATCAAACAAGACATGACCATCCGCCTCATAAGCATGACCGGCCGCCAACAGGACCTGGATCATCGCAACCATTTCACCCATATGGGCGGTTGCCTTGGGCTGCATGTTCGGCATCAAACAGCCAAGCGCCGCCAAATCGTCATTATAAATCTTGGAAAATCTCTCTGTGATAACGGAAATATCCACGCCCTGCTCATTTGCCGCTATATTAATCTTGTCATCAACATCGGTAATATTACGGGCATATACAACATGATCCGCCCCATAAATACTGCGCAAAACCCGAAACAATACGTCCGCAGCCACGGCGGCGCGAGCATTGCCGATATGGGCGTAGGAATACACCGTCGGGCCGCAATTATACATGGTAACGCGCTTGGGGTCTGCCGGTTCAAAAACCTGTTTCTTGCGTGACAATGAGTTATAAAGGGCTAGGTTCATGTTCATTCCAAAATATCACAAAAATGCCATAATAGGCTGGCAAATTAATCAATATATACTACATGGATATAATGATGCAAAAAAGCAAAATAATTTTGATATGCTCTGCGACCCTGGTTTTGCTTGCGGGATGTGCGAGCCTTGACGCCGTACAAGGCTCAACGCTTAATCCGTCCCGCTCGGCGCAGGCTCCAATTTTTGGGTTTGAACAAGCTCATACGGTGTTAGCACAAGATTACCTGCCCCCCGAATTGCTCGAAAGCCCGAGGCACCGCGTTGCACCAAATGTGTGGAATGATGGTTATGTCAACACATATACAATTATTACACCGGATTTTACCTACATTGTGCAAGGCAGCGAACGGGTCAAAAAACGGGTACACGAAATTCAAGCCACCGCTCAATTGCGCGACATGCCGACGGTCGCCACCGCTGTTAAAGCCTTAAGAGACAGGACAACCAATCTGGTCACAACACCCTTGCGCGCCATTCAAGGCGGCAGAGCGCGCTATGCAGATGCACAGAGCGCGGAGGACAAACTTAAAAATGTTTCGTCCGGATTTGGCAGTGTGATCTCCATGTTGGGGCGCGGGATAGCGCAGCTTGGCGTAACCGGGGTACGTTTGACCAAAGGGGTATCGTCAACAAAATGCGCGGGCGCCCAGTGCGTACAAAAGGCCGGGGCAGATGTCTGGTCTGGGTTTAATTCCGTTATGGGCAAACATGCTGCCGCCAAGCGCTTTCATCACCGCCTTGGGACGGATCCTTATTCAGGTAACAAAGTCCTACAACGCGAAATCGACAGGCTGGCCTATACGGAAAGCTATACCGGAACGGGCTTAAAAACCGGGGTTGGCATGGCCGGCATTTCTGTCCTTAGCGCCGTGGTCACCAATGTCGGATATTATAATAATGCAGAATTTTTGGCAATCTATGAAGATGCCCACAACCGCAGAAACAAAGAGAAAGCATTGATGCACATTTGGGGGGCGAGCTTTGCAGACGTTGAGCAGCTTTACGAAAACGACACCTTTACCCCCACAACCCGCACACAGCTTACGCTGGCATTAACCCAGATCGAAGATGACCATTTTCGCGCCCAATTTATCAGCCAAGCCGCAGCCAGCAACACCCGCTACATGGCCGAAAGCCGGCACAGAATTGCCCATTACCTAGCTGAACGCTACCGCGAAGGTGAAATCACTGGATTTGTCGCAGACACACCGGCGACCATCGCAATGCATAAAAGCGGGACACTGATTTTATTCTTCGTCGCCGATGATCTGCACTGGACGGAGGATATTGCCGGCCCTATATCAGATTTCGCCGATATAATTGGCAACTCCCCCCAGTTTAGCGGCGGGGAAATTCATGTGCTTGGTAAGGCGACGCCGCTTTTTGTCACCAATACCAGCGCTATGAATATAAAAATTTTTCAAAATCGGTAATCTTAATTGTTTCACGTGAAACAATTTGGCATTAAGAACACATCCATGAACACAGTTTTAGAAATGATGGCAGGAGAAGACGACGCGGGCAAGCGGCTGGATAAATGGCTGTCGGAATGGTCAGAACTGTCCCGCTCGCGCATTAAAAGCCTGGTCGAGAGCGGGCAGGTTTACGCAGACGGTGTAAAATTGACCAAACCAACAGCCAAAATCAAAGCCGAGACCGAATACACAATCACCGTCCCCCCGACCACGCAAGCCCTGCCGGAAGCGCAAGATATTCCCCTTGATATTCTCTTTGAAGACGAACACCTTATCGTCGTCAACAAAGCGGCAGGCATGACCGTTCACCCTGCGCCCGGCAATTGGTCTTCCACATTGGTCAATGCACTTTTGCACCATTGCGGCGACAGCCTATCTGGTATTGGCGGCGTTGCCCGGCCCGGTATTGTCCACCGCATTGACAAAGACACATCGGGGATTTTGGTGGTTGCGAAAGACGACAAAACCCACCAAGACCTTTCGAGCCAATTTGCCGCTCATAAGGTTGAGCGCATCTATATTTGCTTTGCCCGCCACGCGCCCAACCCGCGGGCAGGCCGCATTGAAACCCGCATTGGTCGCCATCCCAAAGACCGCAAAAAAATGGCCGTCCTCAAAGACCCCGATGCCTATCAGGCCCTGCGCATGGCCGAACGGGGCGCCAAATGGCCCGGTAAAATTGCCGTCAGCAATTACACCTTTCTAAAAGGCTATGGCCAACAAAAAGGCGGCTCTATCGGCGCGCCTCTTGTCTCAAAAATCGAGTGTCGGCTCGAAACCGGCCGCACTCACCAAATCCGTGTTCACATGGCTCATTTGGGCTGTCCTTTGCTCGGTGACAGCACTTACGGAAAAACCGGTGCCTTTAAAACGGCAAATTCAGAGAGCGAAATTTTACTAAGAGACACCCTTTCGGGGTTTAACCGACAAGCCTTGCACGCCCAAAGCCTCGGCTTTGAACATCCGATCAGCAAGCGGGTATTGGCCTTTGACAGCCCCTTCCCTGAAGACATCCGCATGTTGGAAGAACAACTTTCTAAACTATAACACCTTTAAATTCCCGCACAGACTCCCTATATGTGATTTTCAGGTAAATTTGGAGGAGCTTCCTTGACCGCAACTGGCATAAAAAAAACCGCGAAAACGGCGCTTAAAACCACAGATAGCCACAAGGGCAATATGAGCCTGTCTGTCGCGCTCTCCCCCGAACAAGGCTTGTCGCACTATCTTGACCAAATCCGCAAATTTCCCATGCTCAAACCAGACGAGGAATTTATGCTGGCCAAACGCTGGGCGCAACACGGAGATTCCGGCGCAGCAGAGCGCATGGTGACCTCGCACTTACGTCTCGTGGCCAAAATTGCCATGGGCTATCGCGGTTATGGCTTGCCCATTGGCGAGGTGATTTCCGAAGGCAATGTCGGCCTCATGCAAGCGGTCAAAAAATTTGATCCCGACAAAGGCTTTCGTCTTTCCACCTATGCTATGTGGTGGATCAGGGCGGCCATTCAGGAATATGTATTGCGTTCCTGGTCTCTCGTCAAAATGGGGACAACGGCGGCGCAAAAAAAGCTGTTCTTTAATTTACGCCGGATGAAAGGCGAGATGAAAGCCATTGACGACGGGGATTTACACCCCGACCAAGTCAAGAAAATCGCCACCCGGCTTAATGTCAAAGAGAGCGAAGTTATCTCCATGAACAGGCGCATGGGCGGCGGCGGTGATGCATCGCTTAACGTCACCATTGGCGGCGAAGACGGCGGCGGCGAATGGCAGGACTGGCTGGAAGATGAAAACTACCAAGCCCAGGACGAAGTGTTGGGCAATGCGCAAGAGCATACCGCCCGCATGGATTTGCTCAATGATGCTTTGCAAAATTTAAACGAGCGCGAACAGGATATTTTAAAAAAACGCCGCTTGGCAGACAAGCCTAAAACCTTAGAAGAACTGGCTGGCGTCTACAAAGTTTCGCGCGAACGCATCCGCCAAATCGAAGGCCGTGCTTTCGAAAAACTACAAAAAGCCATGCTGACCGCCGCCAAAGAAACCGGTGCCTTGGAAATGGGGTGAGGGTAAATATGAGGCTCTCCCCTACCCTTGCCCTCGATTTTTAAAATTGCCTACCCATAAAAATACTTGAATTTTCTGTCTCCCTCCGGCACATTTTAAACTATGTTGCCATCGTTTCTCGTCATCGATAATTTTTTAACAAACCCGCAAGGGTTTCGGCGCAAAGCTTTGGCGCTTAACTATGACCCTAAAAACAAAGTCGGCCAATATCCGGGATTGATTTCCACAAAGCCTCTAGCCATTGACGGGCTTGACAAGCGAGTTTCAGAACTTATCGGCACGCCTGTAAAACCAGCACCAGAGACCAGCCACAACCATTGCCGCCTGACTTTAAAAGGGGAGACCGGCCGCAGCGGGGTACATGTTGACCCGTGCTTTTATTCAGGTATTTTATATCTGAGCCAGGCTGAGCATTGCCGGGGCGGCACGGATTTTTACAAACACCGCCGCACCGGGCTTGAACATATCCCCAAGACGGAAATAGAAATGGTCAATTCAGGCTACCGAAATACCAACACCTTGATCGACGACGTCATTAATAAGGACACAAATCTGGCCAGCAAATGGGAACGCACCATGCGCGTCTCCATGCGCTTTAACCGCCTTTTACTGCTCAGCCCTTTGATGTTTCACAATGCCGCCCCAGGGTTTGGCAAAAATCTGGACAATGGCCGCCTCGTCCATTTGATGTTTTTCGTCAAAGCTTAAACCGCGCCTAGAAACCCTTTGATATTGCGCGCCGCCTGCCTGATCCGTTGTTCATTTTCAACCAGAGCCATGCGCACATACCCCTCCCCGCCCGTGCCAAAACCAACACCGGGCGAGACGGCAACGCCGGCCTCTATCATCAATTGTTTTGAAAATTCAAGCGAACCTAATGCTGTAAATTTCTCTGGCAAAGGCGCCCAGGCAAACATGGAAGCCGCGGGCGGCGGGATATCCCACCCGGCGCGGCCAAAACTTTCAATCATCACATCCCGGCGCGCTTTGTAAATTTGTCGCGCGTCATCGACGCAGCTTTGCGGGCCGTCAAGAGCAGCGCAGGCGGCCACTTGAATGGGTGTGAAAGCGCCATAATCGAGGTAGGATTTCACCCGCGCCAAAGCGTGGATTAAATGCTTGGCGCCCACCGCAAACCCCATACGCCACCCGGCCATGGAATAGGTTTTGGACAAGGAAATGGTTTCCACAGCCACGTCTTTTGCGCCTTGTATTTGAAAGATAGACGGCGGCTTTTCGGTAAAATAAATCTCCGAATAAGCCAGATCAGACAGAATGATAATCCCGTGCTGCTTGGCAATATCAACGATTTGTTGGTAAAAATCCAAGTCGGCAATATGCCCGGTTGGATTGGAGGGGAAGCAAACAACAATCGCCAATGGCGGCTTTTGGGCCTCGGTCAAAGCCCGCTTTATCCCCGCCAAATATTCAGCCGCCGTTATGGCAACAATCGGTTTAATCTGCGCCCCGGCAATGATAAATCCGTAAGCGTGTAACGGGTAAGACGGGTCGGGCGCATAGATAATATCGCCCGGCGCACAGATTGCTTGCGCCAAATTGGCAAAGCCTTCTTTGGAACCAATCGTGGCGATAATTTCGTCGTCGGCGTCCAGATCCACGCCGAAGCGGCGGCTATAATAACGCGCACAAGCTTGGCGCAAACCGGGGATACCACGCGAGGCGGAATAGCCCGTAGTTTTTGGTTTTTGCACCGTCTCGATTAATTTATCGATCACATGTTTTGGCGTTGGTAAATCGGGATTACCAAACCCAAAATCAATAATATCGACACCTTCGCCGCGCAATTTGGCCTTCAAGGCATTGACCTCTTGAAACACATAGGGCGGCAATTTTTTAATGCGGTAAAAATCTTCCATAAAACTTTCCAACATGGCTTTATCTCTGATACTGCCATGGCGGTATCTTTGCAATATACTTGCTGCTAGGAAGTTCTCATGAGAAAAAATATTATCGGTTTGGCTCTTATCTGCACCTTGGTAAATTCCCCAAGCCATGCCAATGACGACACCATCATTGTTACCGCTACCCGGCAAGCTCTCGCCAGTAAGAACCATGCCGGGAGCGTCACAGTACTGGACGAAGAACGGCTTGCAGAGACCGCCGCTGTCCATCCTGCCGAGCTGCTCAATGAAGTTGCCGGCGTCAATATTCACCGGGGCAGCGGGCAGGAACATCTCACCGCCATCCGCTCACCCGTGCTGACGAGCGGCGCCGGGGCCGGATCATTTTTATACCTTGAGGACGGCGTACCATTGCGCGCCGCCGGGTTTTCCAATGTTAACGGTCTGTTTGAAGGCGCGCTTGAACTGGC
>QIKS01000077.1 GCA_003233025.1 Hellea balneolensis
GCCCTGACGCAAAAGGGCGTCAGCCGGGAAGATGCTTACGGGCTTGTGCAGCACAATGCCATGAAAGTTTGGAATGACCCGGCGCGCAAAGGCGGCGATTTTTTACGCAATCTGCAAGAGGACGGCGCGATTAACAAACACCTAAATGCCGATGAATTGGCGGCATTATTTGACCTAGATTATCATTTTTCACAAATAGATGAAATTTTTTCCAGAGTATTTTAGCTTTATATTTCATAGACTTAGCACGATCAAACCTCGCTCAACCCTTCATGGTAAATAAGGGGTTAGCGCCGTGTTGGCGAAATAATAACCATTCATGTGTATCACTTCAAAACATAATAATAAGAACGATTTTGTTTTGTGAAAACTTTTGTGAAAACTAGGGATATTACCATGAAGAAATATACTGCTTTACTCGGCGCCGCCTTTATTACCGTAACGTCTGCGCTCTCTGCCAATGCCGCTTCAAACCCGGACATTTATGTTGTTAAATTTCGCAGCAATGATTGCGCACAATGCGGACAATTGGAAAGCCAGCTTAGTACGGCACTTACAATGGTGGCTTCAAGCCGCGTTGAAGAAGTGACCATTGATACCAGCAATGGCCTGAAATGGCAAGTGAGCGCCCACACTGCATTTGACCACAATATTGTGCCCCAATTTAACGACTGGGTTGGACTGACCGGTTTCGCTGCTGTAATCGATAGCAAAACCGGCACAACAATCGGCTGTGTCAGCAATAAAGATGACGCTTATAAAATGGCAAATTTTATTAAATCTGCTGCGCGCCTCCCTCATGACCGTAATGTCACCAACCGCGCCGCTCAATTCAGCTGCCCGCCAGTCTATAATGTCGACACTGGCAAATAACTTGCGCTAGAAAAAATTGAAGGCCCGGTTATGCCGGGCTTTTTTATTTTCGGGTTGATCATAACATCTGTGTAAACAGAGTGTGTTTTTCTGACAATTACGTTATGAACGGGAATAAACCAAGGTAAGCCCATGATGAAAACATTGAAATATATAATCTCTTTCGCCGCCCTCATCTGGCTAACTGCCCTATCAGCAAACAGCCAGACGCATCCGGAAGTTTATGTGGTCATGTTTCGGGCCGATTGGTGCGCGCCGTGTAAAATCGTTGAGCCTGCCTTGCACAATACTTTGTCCAATTTACGTGACCCCAGTATTGAGTTGGTAAATATTGATATTACAACACCAAGCCTGTCCAAAATCGCTGCCCATAGGGCATTTGACCGCAATATTGTGCGCCAATACAATCAATGGTTCGGCGTGACCGGGTTTGCGGCGATTATTGATGCGGATACAAAAAACACACTGGGTTGCGTGAACATGACCTATGACAGGGCGGCAATGGCCTTGCATATTCGCAATTTAAAAACCTATGCCCTTGCCAATCAGCCAAGTTTTGATGTCACCTGCCCCGCGCCTAATGATCCGGTATATTAGGCTGCTTTTACGACGATTCGTCGATGATTTGCGCACGGGCTTCCGTCATCAACACCTTCATGCGTTCACGGATCTCACCGTCTGACATATCCGAACCCGATGCGATGATATCTTGTTTGATCTTGCGAAACACATCTTCATCGCCCGGCTCTTCCATATCGGCTTTGATCACTTCAAGGGCATAACCAAGCGCGTCATCGCCCGTTTTGCCGATCAATTCCGCGACCCATAATCCGAGGAGTTTATTACGCCGGGCGTCAAGCTTAAACTCCTGCTCGGCGTTGAGAATAAATTTTTTCTCAAAACCTTTTGCGCGTTCATCAAAACTTGCCATTTCCTGCTCCAATCCGGTATTTATTATCAAAGACCTGCTAACACCATCTCTTGGACAATACCAACAAAATCACTGCGCTCAAACTTAAAACGGCAAATAAGTTAAATATTATCATCCAAGGCGTTGTGGCAGGCGCGGGCTGTGCTAAGTATCGTCTGCTAGATCACGATTCGCATACCATTTTTGAGGTTGTCATGAGCCGACGCAAGAAAATATATGAAGGCAAGGCCAAGATTTTATACAAAGGCCCAAGGCCAGGCACGCTGGTGCAGTATTTCAAAGATGATGCCACCGCCTTTAACGCCCAGAAAAAGGCAGTGCTGAACGGCAAAGGCGTGCTGAATAACCGCATTAGCGAATTTATCATGCTCAAACTTGCCGGCATTGGCATCCCGACCCATTTCATCAAACGCCTCAATATGCGCGAACAATTGATCAAGGAAGTTGAAATCATCCCCTTGGAGGTGATTTGTCGCAATGTCGCTGCCGGGTCGATTTGCAAAATGCTTGGCTTGGAAGAAGGCAGCGCCCTGCCTCGCACTCTCATTGAATTTTGTTACAAAAAAGACGAGCTGGGCGACCCTGTTGTCAGCGAAGAACATATTTTTGCCTTTGGTTGGGCAACACCGGCAGAAGTAAGTGAACTGGTCGCTTTGAGCTTAAGAATTAACGATTATCTCTGCGGCTTATTTGCCGGCGTCGGCATAAGGCTCATCGATTTTAAGTTGGAATTTGGCCGCTTTGTCGATGAAAACGGCAATCACATTATTTTGCTGGCCGACGAAATCAGCCCGGATTCCTGCCGGCTTTGGGATATAGAAACGGGCAGGAAGCTCGACAAAGACCGGTTTCGCCGCGACCTTGGCGATGTTACGGCGGCCTATAGTGAAGTGGCGACACGTTTGGGGATTATCAAAACCAATCCCGGCAGCACGCCGACATTGTCAATTGTACCAAATGAGACACAATAATTTAAGGAGACCGCGGTGAAAGCCATTATCCATATTGAACTCAAACCCGGCGTGCTTGACCCGCAAGGACGCACCATTGCCCGCTCCCTCGCCCATCTGGGCTTTGGCGATGTGAAGGGCGCCCGGCAGGGTAAAACCATCGAGCTGGATTTAAACACGGAAGATAAAAAAATCGCGCAAGCGCAGGTTAAAGAAATGTGCGAGCAACTTTTGGCCAATACGGTTATTGAAAATTACCACATTAAAATCACGGAATAGGCAGGACATTTAACATGGAAACTGCTGTCATTGTTTTTCCCGCCTCCAATTGCGAACGGGATGCTTGTGTGGCTTTGGAGAGGGTCACTGGCAAAAAACCGCACAGGGTTTGGCATGGGGACACCGAGCTTCCCAAGGTTGATTTTGTCATTATCCCCGGCGGATTTTCCTACGGCGACTACCTACGTTCCGGCGCCATTGCTGCCCGCTCGCCGATTGTTCAAGATATTGTCAAAAAAGCAAAAACTGGATTGCCAGTGGCCGGGTTTTGCAACGGGTTTCAAATCCTGACCGAAGCCGGCTTGTTGCCGGGCGTTTTGATGCGCAATAAAGGTTTGCGGTTTATCTGTAAGCCGCAAACTTTAAAAATCACTAATTCCCGTTCCATGTTTACAAAAGCCTATGGCGACAAGCGCGAAATTACTGTGCCGATTGCTCATTTTGACGGCAATTATTTTGCCGACAAACCAACCTTGGAGAAATTGGAAAGCAGCGGGCAGATCGTGTTTAAATATGTCGGTAATCCGAACGGCTCTGCTCATGATATCGCCGGAATTTGCAATGAGGCGGGCAATGTTTTGGGCATGATGCCCCATCCGGAACGCGCCATTGACCCATTGCACGGCGGCACAGACGGCACCGCATTTTTTAAGAGTATTTTGGAGGCAAGGGCATGAGAGCGCCTGATCTTTTCACATCTGAAACCGTCGCCGAACACGGACTGTCCGAAGACGAATATGCATTGATCTGCGAGCGGCTGGGCCGGGAGCCTAATTTGACCGAGCTGGGTATTTTCTCCGTCATGTGGTCGGAGCATTGCTCCTATAAATCCTCACGCCGCCATCTGAAAAAACTGCTGACCAAAGGCAAGCGCGTCATTCAAGGGCCGGGCGAAAATGCTGGCGTCATTGATATCGACGACGGAGACGTGATTATTTTCAAGATGGAAAGCCACAATCACCCCTCTTATATCGAACCCTATCAGGGAGCCGCTACCGGGGTTGGCGGCATTATGCGCGATGTCTTTACCATGGGCGCACGCCCGATCGCCAACCTCAATGCCTTGCGCTTTGGCGATCCAGATCACCCCAAAACCAAATCCTTACTGGCAGGTGTTGTCCGCGGCATTGGTGGATACGGCAATTGTGTCGGCGTGCCAACGGTCGGCGGAGAAACCAATTTTCACCCCGGCTATAACGGCAATATTTTAGTCAACGCCATGTGTGTTGGCCACGCCAAAGCCGACAAAGTATTTTACTCAGCGGCCAAAGGTGTTGGCAATCCGGTCTTTTATGTCGGCTCAAAAACCGGGCGCGACGGCATTCACGGCGCGACGATGGCTTCGGCTGAATTTGATGATGACAGCGACGCGAAACGGCCAACTGTACAGGTCGGCGATCCGTTTACGGAGAAGCTATTGATCGAAGCCTGCCTCGAACTTATGGCCACCGACGTTATTATCGCCATTCAGGACATGGGGGCGGCCGGACTGACCTCATCCTCCATTGAAATGGCCGATAAAGGCGGCGTTGGGATTAAGATTAATCTGGATAAAGTCCCCCAGCGCGAACCCGGCATGACCCCTTATGAAATGATGCTGTCTGAAAGCCAGGAACGCATGTTGATGGTGCTGACGCCGGGCAAGGAAAACATTGCCGTCAAGATTTTTGAAAAATGGGATCTTGACGTGGCCAATATCGGTAAAACCACCGATACGGGCCGGCTGGTGCTGACCCACAAGAGAAAAACCGTCTGCGATATTCCCATTGCGCCTCTGGCCGATGACGCGCCCAATTTAAATCGCCCCTATAAAAAACCAAAAAAATTGCCCGTACTTGACCACGACCCGATGTTTGATCCGATCAAACGCGGT
Organism: Hellea balneolensis; assembly: GCA_003233025.1. Classification (GTDB taxonomy): domain Bacteria; phylum Pseudomonadota; class Alphaproteobacteria; order Caulobacterales; family Maricaulaceae; genus Robiginitomaculum_A; species Robiginitomaculum_A balneolensis_A. Next base: position 4,907 of record QIKS01000077.1, read on the forward strand.
AGCGATTATAACAGTGTTATAAAGACATTGCTCGCCCACCCCAACATCGCTTCCAAGCGCTGGATTTGGGAACAATATGACCGAACCGTTATGGGCGATACTATCGACAGCTCCCAATCGGGCGGCGGGGCAGCGATTGTCCGCATTCACGGTCAGAACAAAGCCGTCGCCATTGCAACAGATTGCACGCCGCGCTATTGCGCCGCTGATCCTTTTGAAGGCGGCAAGCAAGCGGTTGTCGAAACTTGGCGCAATCTGATCTGCACCGGCGCCATGCCCATTGCCATTACCGATTGTCTTAACTTCGGCAATCCTGAACGGGCGGATATTATGGGCCAATTTGTCTATGCCATTAAGGGCATTGACGCGGCCTGCCGGGCGCTGGATTACCCTGTGGTTTCAGGCAATGTGTCGCTTTATAACGAAACCAACCAAAAAGCCATTCCCCCTACCCCGGCTATTGGCGGGGTCGGCTTGATCTCGGATTTGCAAAAAATGCACACCATCGCTGGCGCCAAAGATGGCCATACCCTGATCTTGATCGGCGCAACTAAAGGCTGGCTGGGGGCTTCGCTTTATGCACAAGCCATCTTGGGATATGCGGCCGATAAAGACCCCGCACACGCCCCCCCGCCTGTCGACCTAAACGCTGAGAAAGCCAATGGGAATTATATTCGTAAGCTGATAAATAATCGCCGGCTGAGCGCCGCCCATGATTTATCCGACGGGGGCCTGGCTCTGGCTGCCATTGAAATGGCCTTTAGCTGTGGGCACGGTATAAAGCTTTACCAACAATCAGAAATTCCCCTTTATGCTTGGTTGTTTGGGGAAGATCAGGCGCGCTATCTTATCGCTGTTGACGAATTTAGCATAAACCCGGTCATCAGTACCGCCAAAAGCCTCGGGATTACCGCTAAAAAAGTCGGTGAAATTGGCGGCACGCGCCTCATCGCTGAAGGGGCATTTGACATGTCCCTCAAGGATGCCCATATGATCTATGAAAGCTGGTTGCCAGATTATATGGCATCGTAACCGGGAGACATAAATATGGCGATGCAGGCCGATGAAATTATCACCCTGATCAAACAGGCCCTAAAGGATGCAGATATCGAGCTTATTGATCTGGCCGGAGACGGCGATCATTATAAAGCAATAATTACCAGCCCGGATTTCAACGGAAAATCACGTATTGCCCAACACCAGATGGTCTACGCCGCCCTTAAAGGACGGATGGGCGGTGAATTACACGCCTTGGCGCTTGAAACACGGATCCCTTAAAAGGAATAAACATGACAGAAACAACACAGAGCCGCATTGAGAAAAATGTAAAAGACAATGATATCGTCATTTATATGAAGGGCACGCCGACATTCCCACAATGTGGGTTTTCCTCTACCGTTGTGCAGATTTTCGACTATCTGGGAGCGCAATATACATCGGTTAACGTGCTGGATGATCCAGAAATCCGCCAAGGCGTTAAAGATTTCAACAATTGGCCAACGGTTCCGCAAATTTTCATCAAAGGAGAATTTGTCGGCGGTTGTGATATCATGCGCGAAATGTTCGAAACAGGGGAGCTTAAATCCCTCCTTACCGACAAAGGTATTTCGCTCGCTTCGGGGTAGACATTCAAGGGAGCGCTTGCGCCTTTATCTGCGCTAGGGCAGCTTTTTTAAAAAAAATACGCAATAGATTAACCAGACATAAACATATTTTGCCTATATTGCCTCATATTTAATTTTTGGGGCAATCACCAAGTCATTGGCAGACTAGGCAATGTGGACGTTATGGCATTTGGAATACAGCAAACACGACAGGCAAGATCCTGGACACAGATACTCGTTGAGGAGTCTGAATATAGCCTAAAAATGCGCGAAGCAAAACGGCGACAAACCTTTCGTCGTTTATACATGAGCGTATTTACATTATTTTTGGCCAGCGGCCTACTCTATTGTAGTATGTTTTATCTCAGCTCATTTGTCGATGTCGGTAAAACCATCGGGTTGAGCAGTTATTCTGAACGCGCACAATTAGCTCGCAGAAATGTTGCGCAATTGCAGCCACAGTCAAAACGCACTCTTTTATCACCATTTGTCGATATGTTCTCCATGAACCGTGTTTATCTGCGCCCTGGTCAATCTATATTGGCGACATATTCCTTGCCCCCGGACACAGTTTCACAATTATATATACGCCAATGCAAGAGAGCGCCGGTTTTAGAAGTTTTTAGTTGTGAGTTTTCTAATATACAAACAACAACGATTGCCGACAAAACCAACGGCTATGTCAAGTTCACCATTACGGAGGCCGGGTTTTATTATTTTGACGCAAAAGTTATAAAAAGACCAAAAACCGAATTAAAAAAACATCATGATTACAAAATAGTCTGGCGACGGTCATAAATGGTCACAGGCGCCTAAAGCGCTTTGATAATATCTTCGACCATTTTCTTGGCATCGGCCAGCAACATCATGGTGCCGTCCGCATAGAACAAATCATTGTCGATACCTGCATAACCAGCTGACAAAGAACGCTTGACAAATAACACGGTTGTCGCCTTGTCCACATCCAAAACCGGCATGCCGTAAATCGGACTTTCCGGATCAGTTTTGGCCGCCGGATTGGTTACGTCATTGGCACCAATGACAAAAGCAACTTCGGCATTGGCAAATTCGGAATTAATATCTTCCAGCTCAAACACTTCATCATAAGGCACATTGGCCTCGGCCAGCAGCACATTCATATGGCCCGGCATCCGCCCCGCGACCGGATGGATAGCGTAAACAACATCAACGCCTTCTTCCTTAAGCTTGTCGGCCATTTCGCGGGTGGCGTGTTGGGCTTGGGCTACGGCAAGGCCGTATCCTGGGACGATAATAACTTTACTCGCGTTTTTCATAATAAAAGCCGCGTCGTCCGCCGAACCATGTTTGACCGGGCGCTGCTCTTTATCGCCCGCGTCTGGGCCGCTGCTTTCCGCCCCGAACCCGCCCAAAATGACGCTAAAGAATGAACGGTTCATGGCTTTGCACATGATATAGGACAAGATTGCGCCCGATGAGCCGACCAAGGCGCCGGTAACGATCAGCGCCATATTGCCCAAAGTAAAGCCCAGCGCCGCCGCCGCCCAGCCAGAATATGAGTTGAGCATGGAAATCACCACAGGCATATCCGCGCCGCCAATGGGAATGATCAGCAAAAAGCCCAGCACCAGTGTAATGCCAATAATTGCCCAAAACACCATTGGATCAGCGCCGCCAGTTTTCATCAACATGCCAATGAGAACCGCAACCCCAAGGGCGAGTAAAAGATTGAGCAAATGCTGACCTTTAAAGGTAATCGGCGCACCGGACATATTGCCGTTCAGCTTGGCGAAAGCGATGACGGAGCCACTAAAGGTTATCGCCCCGATGGCCGCCCCCAAGGACAGCTCCAGCAAGCTCACCGTGTGGATATGCCCGACCTCGCCAATGCCGAAATTTGCCGGTGCCAAAAATGCAGCAATGGCCACGAATACGGCTGCGAGACCAACCAAAGAATGAAAGCCCGCAATCAATTGCGGCATATCCGTCATTGGGATTTTCTTGGCGATTAACGCCCCAAGTCCGCCGCCAATAACAAGAGCGACAAGTACCAATATCAACCCAAGCCCAGCCATGCCGATAAAGGCCAAAGTCGTCACAACAGCAATGGCAATCCCGGCCATGCCAAACACATTGCCACGCCTGGACGTAGCCGGAGACGAAAGCCCGCGCAAAGCCATAATAAATAGAACGCCGGAAATCACATAAAGAATAGCGGCAAGATTAGCAGAAAGCGTCATACCCTACCCTTTCTTCTTATACATGGCCAGCATGCGCTGGGTGACGAGAAATCCGCCGAAAATATTGACGGCGCAAAGCAAGGTCGCGACAAATCCAAAGCCGCTCGGCAGCCCCAACCCGCCGTTCATCGCTGAGGAAACGGCCACCAATGCACCGACGATAATCACCGAGGAAATCGCGTTGGTAACGGCCATGAGCGGCGTGTGCAAAGCAGGGGTAACCGACCAGACAACATAGTAACCGACAAAGATCGCCAGCACGAAAATCGTCAATTGGTAGACGATAGGCGAAACCAAATCGCCGCCTGCCATGATAATCATCTCCATAACAAAAACCTCTTATTTTAGCCGTTCGTGCACGATTTTACCGTCTCTGGTCAGGGCGCAACCCTGGATAATTTCGTCGTCCCAATCCGGGGCATAATCCCCATTTTCTGCCGTAACAAGCGGTAGAAAATTGCGCAAATTACGGGCAAAAAGCGCCGAGCTGTCCGCTGCCATGCGCGACGGCCAATTGAGCAAACCGACGATTTTAACGCCGTTCGCAGTTTCGATAATTTTACCAGGCACAGCCCCCACGACATTGCCGCCGCGCTCCACCGCCAGGTCGACCAAAACCGAACCCGCTTTCATAGAGCTTACCATAGCCTTGTCGATTAACCGAGGCGCCGGACGTCCCGGAATGAGCGCGGTCGTGATGACAATATCTTGTTTGGCAATATGTTTAGCCATCAGTTTTGCTTGTAGTTTTTGGTATTCTTTTGACATTTGTTTGGCGTATCCAGCCGCCGTTTCGGCTTCCTTAAATTCTTCGTTTTCCACCGCGATAAATTTGGCTCCCAAAGAAGCCACTTGTTCTTTCGCCGCCGGGCGCACATCTGTTGCCGTGGTGACAGCCCCCAGCCTGCGCGCCGTGGCGATGGCTTGTAATCCGGCAACGCCAGCCCCCATAACGAACACTTTGGCAGGGGCAATTGTGCCCGCCGCCGTCATCATCATGGGAAAAGCCCGGCCATAAATCGCCGCCGCTTCGACGACACTGCGGTAGCCTGCCAAATTTGACTGGGAAGACAAGACGTCCATTGCCTGGGCGCGGGATATGCGCACAATATATTCCAGCGCAAATGCCGTGACGCCCGCCTTTGCGCAAGCCTTGACAAAATCAGGCTGGTCGGTTGGGCCCAGCAAGCCCGTCAAGCCCGCGCCCTTTTTCATTTTGGCAATGAGCGCTTTGTTGCCGCCGGTAATGCTCAGCACCAAATCAGCGGATTTTACACAGGTTCCATTATTGGCGCTTATGGTTGCGCCCGCTTGTTTATACGCCTTGTCGCTATAGTGTGCGCTGACGCCTGCGCCTTTGCTGACGGTAACAGCGTGGCCACCATCAACATAAAACTTGACCGTATCAGGGGTCGCCGCGACACGCGCTTCCCCAGCAGCGGTTTCTTTCAAGACCGAAATTTTCAACCGTTTTCCTCGCTTAAAAAATCATGCACAATATGGCCGTTACAATGGCCATGCCAACCAGGCTGGCATACCAGCCACCGCCGAGCTTCAGAAACGGTGCGATAATAACGCCAACAATAAAAGTGACGAGCAAGGCGGGTGCCCAGCTCATATTAACACTAAAAACCAAAATTGGCAGCAGTAAAGCCACCACACAAAACGCCGTTGTATAGGCTGAGGCCCTGATAAACCCGTCAAATGTTTTGCCATGTCCGTCAACCGGCATGGAACCGTGTACATATTTTGAAGCCATAATAAGCATCCTGTTTTATATATTTTTATATATCTCAATTAGCATGGGCGTTTTATCGCTGCAAGGAAAAGCAAAGCCATTTGGATAATTAAAAAAACGCGCCCAAATTAAGAGCATTTTTACGCCTTTCGCCCATAATATCCCTTCAAATTTGAAAAAGAACCGGAAAAACCCGGTCGACAGACGAATTTAGGTGATAATAATGGGTAAAACGGTTTTAATCGTTGATGATGATCCGACGCAGCGCCGCATTTTGCAGGCGGTGATCGAAAAAAGCGGATTTTCGACACTACAAGCTTCCGACGGCGATAGCGCGCTTGATCTGGCGCTCGGCGTGGATGGTCAAAAGATTGATTTAATGATGCTCGATCTGGTTATGCCAGGGCGCAGCGGCATGGACACCTTAAAGGAGCTTGCCGCGCACCGAAGTGATCTGCCCATTATCGTACTGACCGGAACCGGTAGCATTGACGCCGTTGTTACCGCCATGCAGGCGGGCGCACGTGATTTCCTTGTAAAACCGGCCAGCCCGGAGCGGATTATTGTCTCCTTGCGCAACGCCCTTGAAATTAACACTTTGGTGCGCGAGGTTACCCGGCTCAAGAAAACCAATGCAGGTGAGCTGACATTTAACGATCTTATCGGCAATGCCAGTTCCATGCGCAGCGTTATTGCTATGGGCGAACGCGGCGCAAAGGCTAATATCCCGATCCTGATCACCGGCGAAAGCGGTGTTGGCAAGGAAGTAGTGGCCCGGGCCATTCAAGGCGCATCAGAGCGTGCGGGCCGGCCTTTTATCACGGTCAATTGTGGCGCAATCCCAGGGACATTGGTCGAAAGTATTTTATTTGGTCACGAAAAAGGCAGTTTCACCGGTGCCAATGCCAAGCATCTTGGTAAATTTCAAGAAGCCGATACCGGCACATTATTCCTCGACGAAGTTGGGGAATTGCCTTTGGAAATGCAGGTGAAATTGCTGCGGGTTTTACAAGAAAACGAAGTCGACCCCATCGGTTCGAAACGGCCGACCAAAGTCGATGTGCGGATTATTTCCGCCACCAATAAAAATTTGGAAGACGCGGTCAAAGACGGCACATTTCGTGAAGATTTATACTACCGCCTCAACGTCTTCCCCATTGAAATCCCGTCCTTAAGAGACCGGGTTGAAGATATTGCCGCCTTGCTGGAGCATTTTGTCAAACGCTTTAATGCCCAAGAAAACAGAAGCATTCGCGGTGCCGACGCCAAAACATTGGAAATGCTCAAGACATTTGATTGGCCCGGCAATGTTCGCCAGCTGGAAAATGCGGTATTTCGCGCCGTTATTCTCTCCGATGGCCATACCTTAAAGCCGCAAGATTTCCCGCAAATATCAGGTTTAAACCCGGTCATTCCCGAACAGGAAACCGCAGCCCTAAGCAGTGCTGCTCAAGACGGGCAAGAAGATGATGACCCTTTGCAAATTCTCGACCCTGCCGGACATTTGCGTTCACTGGTAGAAATAGAGCGCGACCTCATCCAATTTGCCATCGACACCTATAGCGGACACATGTCCGAAGTGGCGCGCCGTCTCGGCATTGGCCGCTCCACCCTCTACCGCAAAGTGCGCGAACATGAGCTGGATGTGGGTGAAAAGCGTCAAGCGTCGAAATAAGGCGCTCCCTTAGTTAGGGCGCCCCTAATCCTTACCACCCTTGATAACCGTTAAGCGTGGCTTGCCTTTGGGCGGCGGTGGGGGATCATCTTCGTACATATCGTCTTCGATATTGCGCACGCGGGGGATAAAATCTGATTTGGATTTAAAACTGCTGCCCCATGTTTTAGCTTGCCCTGGGGCCTGCTTACCCTTGTCTTTTATTTTACGGCGCATTTGGGCCAAGACCTGTTTTTGACGCAGGGACAAAGCATCGGACGCGCCACCTTTCGTCCGGTCGCTAAAGGCGGCGTCATATTTATCCAGCCGTTCGTCAACCGAGGCAATAAATTCGTCTTCCCAGTCGGTTATTTCGCCCAGTTCCTCCAATTGTTGCCGGGCCTTTTTAAGCTGGCGTTGGGCACTTCTGGCCCGTCTCATTCGGGATTTTTGGTCTTTTTGGCGGCGTTTATCCCGGTCTGCATCCCGTGCCAGCTGTTCTTGCTGCCACTGGTAATCAGGATCATCGGGATTATCGCCTCCGCTCAAAAATACCTACCCTTCGACAGCGTCCATATAAAGTTCGATTAACGCTTCTTGCTCAGCCCGTTCATGGGCTTCGATTTTACGCAAAGACACGGTCTTACGCAGAATTTTCGTATCAAAACCAAATGTTTTAGCTTCAGAATAAACCTCGCGGATATCCGCCGCCAGCTCAGTTTTCTCAGCTTCAAGGCGTTCAATGCGGGCTATATATTGTTTCAGCTTCTCGCGGGTTGCTTCCCCCATGCTTTCAGCGCGTTGTTCATCGGTTATCATAAAAACTCCAAAATTTTTCCTAGTTTAAAAAC
>QIKS01000309.1 GCA_003233025.1 Hellea balneolensis
TGCCCTGTCAGGGTTTTAACCCGCCTGGCAACGCTGCGCTCAACCTGCTCGTTCCCGTCCGGATTATCCACGAGCCCGTCAAGAACCTCTGCCATTAACTGCCCAATAAGCGTAAATTCTTCGCGGCCAAATCCGCGTGTTGTCCCGGCAGGGGAACCAATACGCAAGCCAGATGTGATGGTAAATTTCTCTTTATCAAACGGAATGCCGTTTTTGTTACAGGTAATATTGGCCCGCTCCAAAGCCTGCTCGGCGTTGACGCCCTTAACCCCTTTGGGCCGCAAATCGATTAAGGCCAAATGGGTGTCCGTACCGCCGCTAACCACGGCGTAACCAGCGGCCACAAGAGCCTCGGCCATGGCCTGACAATTGCCAATAACATTCTTGGCATAGTGTTTAAACTCCGGGTCAAGGGCTTCCCCAAAAGCAACGGCCTTGGCGGCGATCACATGCATAAGCGGGCCGCCTTGCAAGCCTGGAAATATGGCCGAGTTAATTTTCTTGGCAATATCCGCCTCATTGGTCAGCACCATGCCGCCGCGCGGGCCGCGCAGGGTTTTGTGGGTGGTGGTGGTGACAATATGGGCGTGGGGCAAGGGGCTGGGATGGCTACCACCTGCGACCAAGCCGGCGAAATGGGCCATATCTACATGCAGATACGCCCCGACTTTATCGGCAATAGCGCGAAATTTGGCAAAATCAATAATCCGCGAATAGGCGCTGCCGCCGGCAATGATAAGCTTTGGTTTGTGCTCAAGCGCCAAAGCTTCCACGGCCGCGTATTCGATCAAACAATTATCCACACGCACCCCATAAGCCACCGCCTTAAACCATTTGCCAGACAGGTTGGGTTTTGCCCCATGGGTCAAATGCCCGCCAGACGCCAAATCCATGCCCAATATGGTGTCGCCAGGTTTGAGCAGGGCCAGCATGACGCTTTGGTTGGCTTGCGAGCCGCTATGGGCCTGCACATTGGCAAAGCTGCAATCAAATAATGCGCAGGCGCGATCTATGGCCAATTGCTCGACCACATCCACATGCTCGCAGCCGCCGTAATAACGCCGCCTTGGATAGCCTTCAGCATATTTATTGGTCAACACGGAACCTTGTGCTTCCAATACGGCGCGTGAGACGATGTTTTCAGACGCGATTAATTCTATCTGGTCTTGCTGCCGGGTCAGCTCGTCGTGGATTGAAGCAAATATCGAGGCATCTTTTTCTTGCAAGGAGCTGTCGAAAAAATCGGATATTGATGCTGGGGGCATAAGGAATCTCTTATCACAAAAACGCTATCGACAGCAAACTAGCAGCCTTGCCCAGTACTGCAATCTAATTGTTGGGATTATCGGCTAAAACACCCCGGCGGATCTGGTCTTGCTCCAGACTTTCAAACAAGGCTTGAAAATTACCCTCGCCAAAGCCTTCATTGCCTTTTCGCTGGATAAGCTCAAAGAAAATCGGCCCAATTTGGTTTTCAGTAAAGATTTGCAAGAGAATGCCCTGCCCGTCTGTCGGCGCTCCGTCGATCAAGATAGATCGTTTGCGCAATTGTTCAACCGGCTCACCGTGTCCGGGCAAGCGCTCGTCAATCATATCAAAATATGTATCTCCGGTGGCCTGCAAGGCAACGCCGTTCTCTATAAATTGATCGACAGTTTCATAAATGTTTTTACTGCCAAGGGCGATATGCTGAATGCCTTCGCCGTTATAATCACGCAAAAACTCCTCGATCTGGCTTTTGTCGTCCTGGCTTTCATTGAGAGGAATACGGATTTTCCCACACGGGCTGGTCATTGCTTTTGAAATTAACCCGGTTAACTTGCCCTCAATATCAAAATACCGGATTTCACGAAAATTGAAATAATCCTCATAAAATTTTGCCCAATGGTCCATTTTCCCGCGAAAAACATTGTGGGTCAGATGATCAAGATAATCGAGACCTGTCGCATTTTTTGCCATTAACTCTTGCCAATTATCGACAAATTTAAAATCAACATCATAAATCGTATTATCCCCGTAACGATCAACAAAATACAGGCGGCTGCCGCCAATACCCTCGATCGCAGGAATGTTAAGCTCCATCGGGTTATGTTCGGTCGGACACGGGCTTGCCCCCAGTTTTATCGCCCGCTCATAAGCAAGGCCAACATCCCGAACCCGAAAGGCCATGGCACAAGCACTCGGCCCATGTTCACAGGCAAATTTATGGGCGAAGCTGTCAATTTCCGCATTAATGATGAAATTGATATCACCCTGTTTCATCAAGATAATTTTCTTGGAGCGGTGATTAGCCACTTTGGTAAAACCCATACGCTCAAACAAAGATATCAGGGTTTTTGGCTCCGTTGTTGCATATTCAACAAATTCAAAACCATCTGTTCCCATTGGATTTTCAAATAAATCAGCCATTAAAACTTCCTTTTATCTGCCTATTTTGAGGCCATAATATCAGAATATGCAACACTAATCTATGTAAACACAACGCAAAAATAAACTGACAGATTCGCAAAAACTCGCCTCCCAAGCTATGCATTAAAACTTATTACACGCAGGCGATGAAACAAAAAAGCGTGAGAATAGCTGTTAAACAATTTTAGAGTTTATTCGCCCCCTATAAACAACTTTCTCACTGTAAAAATACGATTTTCCTCTACATTTCCATACCCTTACGCCATATTGGCTATGTTATGCGAAAGCATGACAGGCGGATTGTGGTGTTGCCCCACATCAACCGAGCAATCCGCCACTTCCTCAAACTCTCTTCAAAGTTCTCTAGGATTGTGGCAATTTGGGCATGTAATTTTCGTCATGTTTGGCTAGTACATTGCTGGCATTAAACACATTACCTGCCCCCAACTTCCCTGTCAGGACAACCCCTTGCCCCTCGCCAAACAAATCCGGCAACACACCCTCATAGACGACATGTAAAGCGGGGATAGTGGCGTCAGCGTCTTCAAAATCAATCACGGTAAATTTCGTGACAAGCCCGCCAGGCTTGTGCAAACTGCCGCTAACAACCAGCCCGCCAACCCGCACCGGGTTCTCGCCTTGGGCATAACCCGTCTGGACAAGAACGCTCGGATTGACAAACAATTGTTTGTTATCGCCCAAGGCTTTGAGCAGCAAGCTCGTGCCGGCTATCACCATTACGGCGCTAAGTGCAAAAACGCGCAAGCGTTTATTTCTATGCTTTGGTTTCATTTTGACTGTTTAACAGGCGAGCAAATCGGTGTAAACGTGAAACTATGACGCAGCAGCACCAAAATACCCGCACACTTTTTGTCGAGGATATTGCCATTGACCGGGGCGACAAACCTGTCCTTGAACATGTGTCGTTTTCATTGGCACCTGGCGCCCTGCTTTGGGTGATCGGCGATAACGGTATTGGTAAAACCTCCCTGCTTAAATGCATTGCCGGCTTTATAAAGCCGCGCACAGGCCGGGTTTTATGGGGCGATGAAAACCTGCACGACACCCCCGCCGGCTCTATTGCCTATCAAGGCCATATTGACGCCAATAAACCCATGCTCAGCGTCGCCGAGAACCTCAAATTTTGGCACAAACTTTATGCCAGCACGGGCGATATCACCGACGCGATTGAACGGGTTGGCTTAAGCGAGCAAACCCGATTGGCGGCGGGGCGGCTCTCAGCGGGACAGTCGCGCCGCTTGTCACTGGCCCGACTTTATTTAAAGCGTGCGCCCCTATGGATATTGGACGAACCAACGGCGGCTATGGACGAGCGCGGGCGGGACATTATTAAAACCCTGATGACACACCATCTGGATAATCAAGGCAGTGTCATTCTTGCCTCTCATACAAAACCGATACGCATGGGCAAAAATACCCGCGTGCTGTCGTTAAACCAGGGACGATAATGCAAGCCTTTAACGCCATTATTATCAGGGATATCCGCACCGCCCTGCGGGCGGGCGGGGCGTGGCTGCACGGCTTGGCGTTTTTTGTCGCCTTCCTGACATTGGCCGCCATTGCCCTTGGCGGCGAGCCTGGTGTGCTGCGACCCCTGGCGCCGGCGCTGATTTGGATGGCGGTGATTTTATCCTTGCTGTTGTCCTTTGACCAAGTGTTTGCAAGCGACGCCGATGACGGCAGTCTGGAGCAAATAAAACTTAGCCCCTGCCCTCTCTCCCTCTATGTGGCGGCCAAAGCTTGCGCTTGCTGGTTACTAACCGTTGGGCCGCTTTTGCTTGCTTTGCCCGTGGCAGCATTGCTGTATGATTTACCCCTTGACCGCAGTGCCGGATTGCTGTTTTCAGTGTTGCTGGCCAGCCCGGCTTTGATTTGTTACGGCGTGTTTTCCGCCAGCTTGCTTACGAGTTTGGGGCGCAGCGGCTTGCTATTGGTTATTGTGTGCTTGCCTTTGGTGTTACCGGTATTGATTTTTGCGCTGGCCAGCGTCATAAGTTATGAAAACCAAGGCTTGCTCGCACCGGAATTTTTAGCTCTTATCGGGCTTGATTTAATCGCGATAGCCCTGGCAATCCCAGCTGCCACCAGTGCGCTGAACACAGGGACGCAATAGAAACCGATGATTTCCTATCTTGCCAATCCATTGAGATTTCAAAAATTTGCCGCCATTGCCACGCCGATTTTTGGCGGGCTTGCCCTTATGTGTATCGTGGCGGGGGTTTGGCAAGGTTTGTGGATATCGCCACAAGACGAAAGACACGGCGAAAGTGTACGCATTATGTATGTCCATGTCCCCGCCGCCGTCAGCGCCATGATGGCTTATGGGGCCATGGCTTTTGCCAGCATGGTCGCCTATATTTGGCGCCACCCTTTGGCAGATGAACTGGCCAAAGCGTGCGCACTCCCGGGCGCGATGTTTACGGCTCTGGCTTTGCTTAGCGGTAGTTTATGGGGGGTGACAAGTTGGGGGACTTATTGGCAATGGGATGGACGGATGACATCTGTGCTGATTTTGCTGTTTTTATTTATCGGATATATGAGCATTTGGTCGCTGACCCCGGATAAAAAGAAAGCCGCACGGCTGGCCGGCGTGCTGGCCATGGTCGGCGCGATTAATCTGCCGATTATCAAATTTTCGGTAAATTGGTGGAATTCCTTACACCAAACCGAAACGATTTCCGCGCCGGGTGCGCCGGGGTTAGCGCCCGAAATGCTGCTGCCTTTTGGCTTGATGTATGTTGGATATATCGCATTTTTCAGCTGGCTGGTTCTGTGCAGAGTCCAAAACGAAATTGCCAGCGCCCAGCGCTTGCGACAAAGCCGCCCCGCCGCAAAACCGGCCCAGGCCAAGCTGGAGGATATATAATGGATTTCCTACCCGATTTTGGAAAATATGCCCCTTATATCTGGATCAGTTACGGGGCGACAATACTGGTTTTCCTCTGGCTTACCCTGCTCACATTACGCCAAAACAAAAAGCGGCGAGAGCATTATGAGCGCCGATAAAACCTTCCGCGCCCTTGGCGACGAGCCTATGACGCGCCTCACCTCCTTGATGCGCCGCCTGCGCGACCCCGAGCAAGGCTGTCCTTGGGACTGCGCGCAAGATTTTACCACCATTGCCCCTTATACCATCGAAGAAGCCTATGAGGTGAGCGACGCCATTGAGCGAGGCGATATGGACGAGCTTAAAGAAGAATTGGGCGATCTTTTGCTGCAAGTGGTTTTTCATGGGCAAATGGCCGATGAACAAGGCGCATTTGATTTTGGCGACATTTGCGATGTCATTGTCAAGAAAATGATTGCCCGCCACCCCCATGTTTTCGGCGATGCCAAAACCGGGAATTGGGAAGATATAAAAGCTGCGGAACGCAGTCAGAAAGCCGGGAAAAACACGTCCATATTAGACGGGATTGCTTTGGCATTACCGGCATTAATGCGCGCAGACAAATTACAAAAACGCGCCGCTCGTGTTGGGTTTGACTGGGCCGAACCTGAACAGGTTTTACAAAAAATCATCGAAGAAGCCGGCGAAATTGTTGAGGCTCAAAAACAAGCAAGCCCGCAAAAAATACAAGAGGAAGTCGGGGATCTGCTGTTCGCCGTCGCCAATCTCGCCCGCAAATTAGGCGTTGACCCTGAACAAGCTTTGCGCGGCACTAATGATAAATTTATCAACAGGTTTTCCTATATTGAAGACAATGCCAACAAAGAGCTGAGCGATATGCCCCTGGACGAAATGGAAATATTGTGGAGAAAAGCAAAAGAAAAAGGGCTTTAATTTAGGGTCAAGCGTAAGGGTTGTTGCCGGCGCGAACGAACAGCCGGATCGGAATGCCGGGCAGATCGAAATCTTCGCGCAAACCATTGACCAGATAGCGCTTATAACTTTCAGGAACCGCGTTTTCACGCGACGATTTTACGATAAATGTCGGCGGTCTGGTTTTGGTTTGGCTGATATATTTAAGCCGTACCGCCCGGCCATGAGCGGCCGGAGGGGGATGGGCTTGGGTTTTTTCTGACAGCCAATCGTTCAGGTCAGACGTTTTAATCTTCGCCGACCAATCAATTTGTAACCGCTCAATGGCGGGCAGCAGGCGGTTGACACTTTTACCGGTCAGGCCGGAAAACATCACCACGGGCACACCGCGAATTTGCGGCAAAAGCCGGGCGGCTTTTTCGCGCAACACTTTAGCAGCTTCCGTTTTATTGCTGACCAAATCCCATTTCGTCACCGCCAAAACCACGGCCCGGCCTTCGCGCACACATAAATCAGCGATTTGCATATCTTGTTTATCCAGCGCAACACGGGCATCCATCAACAAAATCACCACTTGCGCGAATTTAATCGCCCGCAAGGTCTCGTAAACGGATAATTTTTCCAGCTCGTTTTGAACCCGGGCTTTTTTGCGCATGCCGGCGGTGTCGTGAAATTGCACGCGCCGCCCCTCCCACACCCAATCAATGGTAATCGAGTCGCGGGTCACGCCGGCTTCCGGGCCGGTGAGCAATCTGTCGCGGCCAATAAGGGTGTTGATCAATGTTGACTTCCCGGCGTTGGGGCGACCAACAACGGCAATGCGAACCGGCGCTTCGGACGTGTCCATTTCCTCGCCTGTTTCGCTCAAATCAACGCTGCGCAGCGCTATATTCACCGCGTCATTTAACTCTATCATGCCAAGATTATGCTCAGCCGCAACCTCAATGGGGTCGCCCAACCCCAAACTATAGCCCTCGCCAATCCCTGGATCAGCGGCCCGGCTTTCGCATTTATTGGCCACCAAGACGCAAGGTTTGTTGGAACGGCGAATAAAATTGGCAAATGTTTTGTCCAGCCCGGTTACCCCGATCCGCGCGTCATAAACGAAAACCACCACATCGGCCTCGGCAACCGCGTCTTCGGTTTGCCCCCGCATGCGGGCTTCCAGTGTTTCGCCTCTTACGTCTTCAAATCCAGCCGTATCAACCAAAATTATCGCCGCCCCGCCGAGGCGCGCTGGCGCTTCCCGGCGGTCGCGGGTTACCCCGGGCGTATCGTTGACAATCGCCAGTTTTTTACCGGCAATGCGGTTAAACAGCGTCGACTTTCCAACATTGGGACGGCCAACAACGCAGATGCGCGCACGGCGTTGAGCGGACTGCTCGTCCTCATCCTCATTGTCAATATTGTGTCTGCGTCTGGCCATGTCGGGGCACCAATATAGCTATCTTAGGGCGATAAGTTTAGCGCCATCGGTGACATAATACACCGTATTATTGGCAATAATCGGCGCAACATAAACATCGCCGCCCAATTTAAATGTGCGAAGAACGGCGCCGTTAAACGGGTCAACTTCAACCCCTTGCCCGTTCGAACCCATAATCACCAAGCGCTCGCCGGCAATGATCGGCCCGGCCCAGGAAATTCTGTTTTTGCGTTTCTTTTCGTTTTTAAACGCCTGCAATTGACTGATCCATATGACCGTGCCGTCGATTTTGGACATGCAGGCCACTTCACCTTCTGTGGTCACCGTATAAACAAAATCACCAAGGACTAATGGATAGCTTAACGTGCCAGCAGGCTGTGTCCACACCCGTTGGCCTGTGCGCAAATCAAACGCGGCAAAGGTGCCGCTTTGCGTGGCAGCAAAAACATATCCGTCCGCCAATACCGGCCCCGAAGCAATATCATTAAGGGTCGCAAGGGGGGTTAAATTACCACTGGCGCTGAGGGCGTCTTGCCAAAGCACGCCGCCGTTTTCAACCCGCAGCGCAACAATTTCGCCAGAAGAAAACGGCGAAACGACAACATCATCCAAGACTGCAGGGCTGGGCGACGTTAACATGCGTGCCGTTTCAACAATACCTTGATATGTCCACAAAACCTCACCGGTATCCGCGTTCATGCCAAAAAGCTCATTGTCATCAGAAATGGCAAATAAGCGTCCATTATCGACCGTCGGGGCGGAATGCATAGGTGTATATGTGCGGTGTCGCCAAATCTCCTCGCCGGTCACGGCATTTAAAGCCAAAACAACACCAAAACCAGATGTCACATAAACCCGGCCATCGGCCACGGCAATCCCGCCGCCAACGGCTTCCTTATCCTTACCGCCGGTATCGCGTACTGCTAGCGGATTACTCACAATTTCAATAATACCCCGGCGCCCGCGCCGGGACTTGCCTTTATTGCTCACCCGGACTTTATAAGTCCAAATGGTTTTGCCGCTCTCCGCGTCCATGGCAATCACCCGGTTTGCTCCGTCAACCGCAAAAATGCGCCCACCAGCAACAACGGGCGATGCAACAATACGTCCTTTTTTGTTGGAACCTTTGCCGATATCTTTGCTCCACAAGCGTGATAAATCACCCGGCGCATCCGTTCTTTGAACCGCATGATTGGCATAACCGCCAGACTGCGGCCAATCGGGGTTGGTATAGGCGGCGGGGAGAACAATTTCGGAGGTTAGCATCGTGCCTGAAACTTCCAAATTATCATTGAGGGACAGGATGGATATACGGTCTGGATCGATAACCGCTTCGCCCTGATCGGAATTACCGCCATTAAACGGGTTTATAGCGTCTGTTACCGAACTGATGGTCGAACAGGCGGATAAGGCCAAGGCTGTAAACACGGCAAGGCTTGAGCGCTTCATTTTTGCGGAAAATATCGCAGAATATATATTCATTTCTCATCCTTTGGGGCCGTATCTGGTGAGGGCGTATCTGGGCCAACGGGTTCGGCGGGCGGCACCAAATCAGCGGGAAGATCAAGGTCGGGGGCAGCGGGTGTTGGAACCGGTTTTTGCCCCTTAAGCAAGCTTAACGCTTGCGACGAGCGGCTTTTGACACCGGCCAACACACCAGGCACCGTCGATAAATAGGTCAGCTTGATCCGCGCTTCATCGACCAAACCGGCTTTGAGCAAAGCATGGGCCTCCAACTCCTTGGCCAGGTCTTGGTAAGGCGCACCGTCAGCGCCCAGGACGGCGACGCGGGCGCGCACATCGTCATAGCGTCCTTGTTCCATCAAGATATAGGCGGCTTTTAATGCGGATAAATCCTTATGCACCGGACGCTCAAAGGCGGCGGCGGCGCGGTCAAACAAACCAATAGCCCCGGCGAGGTCACCCAATTGAACTTTCAATCCGGCAGCGCGAGATAATGACAATCCGGCATATCCGCTGGGCGCAAGCTCGGACAGGGCGATAAATCTTTCTATCCCCCCTTGCAAATCCCCCGTTGCGGCCAATTGCGCAGCGGCTTCATAGGAAGCAGATGCGGCGCGGGCCTGTTTTTGTGTCTCGGCCTTGTTATACTCAACATAACCAGTAGCCGCCACGATCATCACAATCAGCGCAATAATATAAGGCCCAAAACGGCGCAAGAGGACATTATATTTGTCCTTGCGTAGCTCTTCCTCAACTTCATTGATAAAATCGACCAATTTTGGCCCCTATTCTGTCATCTTGTGCATTGTCTATCGGGCGCGAACCTATAGGGGCAAGTCCCTAACTGCAATATAATTGCACATAAATTGTTGGCAATGTTTTCCTTATATTTTTCTGTGCTTTTTTTGCACCAATAACAGTCGGTAGGGGCACAAAAGCCCAGAAAACAACCCCGATCATTAGGTTTTGGTATGATTGAGCGCAAACCTCTATACTATCGCTATCGGGGAGTTGAAAATCATGAAGAAAAGATACATTTTTGCTGTTATCAGTTTTGCTCTTGTAACCATTGCTGGAATTTGGTGTTGGGATCCCCTGCCCCCTAACCCCAGCTCTGCCCAGCTGTCCGAAATGGCACAAAGCTATGACGTGGAAATAATCCGGGACAATTGGGGCGTACCGCACATTTACGGCAAAACAAATCCCGATACGGCTTTTGGTTTGGGTTATGCTCATGGGGAAGATGATTTTGAGACCATACAGCTGACCATTGCCGCAACACGCGGTGTGCTGGCGCGCCGCCAAGGTAAAGGCGCAGCAGTGTCTGATTATATCGTTTCTTTTTTAGGGGTATGGCAGACAATAAAAACCGATTATCAAAGCCGTATTCCTCAAGATATTAAAGATATTTCAAAGGCTTACGCGGATGGTCTTAATCTATATGCTGCCCATAACCCGGATGAATTATGGCAAGGGTTAGCCCCGTTTACGCCTGAAGATATTGTCGCCGGGTTTATGTATAAAACACCGTTTTTTTATGGACTTGACGTTACACTTCTCGATTTACTGGCTGAAGATAGTGCGCCTGATACCGCCCGGGAAATTGCGTTGGATGACAATGGAACGCGCAAAAGTTGGCATGTCAGCTTGAAGTCGCCAAGCCGGCGGGGTTCCAACGGCTTTGCCGTCAACAAAGCCCGCTCCGATGATAATACAACGCGCCTTGTGATAAATTCCCACCAACCTCTCACTGGCCCGGTTGCCTGGTATGAAGCCCATCTGGTTTCCGAAGCAGGATGGAATATGAGCGGCAGTTTGTTTCCTGCAACGCCGGTTATCCTGCAAGGGTTTAATGATCATTTGGGCTGGGCCAACACGGTGAGCGCCCAGGATTTGGTCGATGTTTTCGCTCTGGAGCGCAATCCCGATAACCGGATGCAGTATAAACTCGACGGCGATTGGGTTGATTTCGAACAAATATCTGTCGTTATTCGTGTAAAATTATTTGGCCCCTTCGCCCTAAAAGCCAAACGTAAAATCCTGCGCTCCGCCCACGGCCCGGTTATTGAAACCAAACATAAAAGCTATGCCGTGCGCTATGCAGGCATGGGAGAAATCCGCCAGCTTGAGCAATATTACCGGCTCAACCATGCGCAAAACCTGGCAGAATTTCAGGCGGCCATGCAGATCAATGCCCTGCCCAGCATCAATTATATTTACGCGGATAAGGATGACAATATTGCCTTTATTCACAATGCCCAATATCCAGCGCGCAAAGATGGTCAGGATTGGCACCGTGTCATGCCGGGGGACCGGTCTGATGTTATTTGGCAAGGATATCGTCCCTACGGCGATATTCCAAAATTAATCAACCCGGTTTCCGGCTTCATTTATAATGCCAACAACACCCCCTATAGCGCTACGGACGGCCCCGATAATCTTAAGCCTGAGAACTTCCCAAGCTCTATGGGATTGCAAGACAACCAAACCAACCGTTCTTTGCGTATTATGGAGTTGACGGACGGCACAAGCCCGATCGGCCGCCAAGCTCTGCTTGATCTTAAATTTGATAATGCATATGCGCAAAATTCACAGGCCCGTCAATTCGTCAGCCAAATACTGGCTATAGACTGGAGCGGCCAACCGCAATTGCAAGATGCGGTTGGCCATCTGCGCGCCTGGGACTTTAAAACCGACAAAGCCAACCGTCATGCAGCCCTTGGGGTCTTAAGCGTGCTTAAGCATGTATTGGAAGATTTTACCCACGAGCCTGCCCCGCCCCCGGCCACATCTTTTCGGTGGGCCGTCAACTATCTGACGCAGCATTACGGGCGTATTGACCCCCAATGGGGTGAGCTTAACCGCCTGGTGCGCGGGGATGTTGATATTCCCATAGACGGCGGGCCGGATGTATTGCGCGCCATATACCCTACGCAAGTCGGGGAAGACGGACGGCTGCAAGCCGGGGCGGGGGACAGCTGGATTGCTCTTGTCGAATGGGGCCCAAGCGGCGTTATGAACGCCTCTGTCATCCATCAATTTGGCAGTGCCACCCTGGACGAAACATCGCCTCATTATAGCGACCAAGTTCAAAAATTTGCGGACCATGAATGGCGAAAAGCCTTGCGGGACAAAGACGAAATCAGGGCAAATGCCACACGAATTTACCGCCCCAACGCAATACCGAAAAACTTCTAGAGCGCTCAAGCCTCCTCACCCGGCCTAAAGTAGATATTTTTCTCATGAATTATCCCACCCGAGCTAGACTACACATAAAATATCTTCACAAGAAATTTTCTTTATATTTTGTCACCCAGGCTGTAATGAATAAGAATTATCTGTGAGGGTTTAATGATCTACCATTCTCTAACCAAC